>CAZFXB010000156.1:0-5222 GCA_964522835.1 uncultured Oscillospiraceae bacterium | reverse complement strand
GGGCCTCTTGAACCCCATTCAAGCGCGATACCAAACTTCGCCACACCCGGATTTGTTTTGCGGCTCTCTCAACCGCTCCAATATGATACTACGGAATCAGGAAATTGTCAAGCACTTTTTTAAAATTATTTTGATTTTTATTTTATTTTGGCGATAAACCTTGAAAGGGAAGGAAAAAAGCGATTTTGCTCTTGACATGCCAGGAAAAAAGCGTATAATCAAAATAACGAATGAACAAATGCTCATATATTCGAAATGGAGGATCAGATCATGAAGAAAACATATAAGATGGAGAATCTGGACTGTGCCAACTGTGCCGCAAAGATGGAGGCTGCCATTGGCAAGCTCCCCGGGGTGGAAAAGGTCACGGTAAACTTTTTGATGCAGAAAATCACTTTGGTGGCAGAGGAAAATGACCTTCCCGGAATTCTGGAAGCAGCCAATCGGTGCTGCCAGAAGGTTGACCGGGATTGCAGAATCCTGTACTGATATGAAAAGAATGACGAAAACCCAGAAAAAACGGCTGGGACGGATCTTAATTTCGGCAGCGCTGTGGGCAGTGGTGGCCCTGGCGGAGCCGGAGGGACTATGGGGCCTTTTGTATTTGGTGCCCTATTTCATTGCGGGGTATGATGTGCTCTGCGATGCAGGGCGAAATATCCTTCATGGTCAGATTTTTGATGAGAACTTTCTTATGTGTATTGCCACCATAGGTGCATTCTTCTGCGGAGAGTATCCGGAGGGGGTCATGGTTATGGTACTCTTTCAGCTGGGAGAGCTGTTCCAGAGTATTGCTGTGGGCCGCAGCCGGGATTCTATTGCGGCCATGATGGCGCTGTGCCCCGATGAAGCCAGAGCACTTCGGGAGGGAGAACTGACAATCCTGGATCCGGATGAGGTAGAGGTGGGGGAGCTGGTCGAAGTCTGGCCCGGTGAGAAGGTGCCGCTGGACGGCGTTGTAGTGACAGGGGAAAGTACCCTGGATACATCCCCACTGACAGGGGAATCCGTGCCCCGGCCTCTTGGGCCCGGAGCGGAGGTCTATAGTGGCTGTCTGAACCTGTCCGGCACCATTCGAGTTCGGGTTACCAAGGAGGCGGGGGCCTCCAGTGCGGCGAGAATTCTGGAGATGATGGAATCTGCCACGGAGAAAAAGGCCAAAACGGAGCAGTTTATTACCCGGTTTGCCCGGGTCTATACCCCGGCGGTTTGTATTGGGGCACTGCTTTTGGCGGTGATTCCCTCACTGATTACGGGAGCATGGAGTCAGTGGATCTACCGGGCTATGACCTTCCTGGTCATTTCCTGCCCCTGTGCGTTGGTGATTTCCGTGCCCCTGACCTTTTTCGGCGGCATTGGCACGGCCTCCCGAAGCGGCATTTTGGTGAAATCCGGAGGCGATTTGGAAAAGCTGGAGCAGGTCACTGCCTTTGCATTCGACAAAACAGGAACCCTGACCTGCGGCAGCTTTTCTGTTGCAGAACTCTGCCCGGTGGTTGGGACAGGGGAAGAACTGCTGGAAAAGGCAGCCTATGCAGAATCCTCCAGCAACCATCCCATTGGCCGGAGCATTGTAGAGGCGTTCCAAAAGGAATTTGACAATTCTCGTATGTCTGACCAGCAGGAGCAGCCTGGCCATGGGGTCAGCTGTATGCTGGATGGAAAAAGTGTGTTGGCAGGCAACCGCAGGTTTCTGCTGGAGCATGACATCGCCGGAGTGCCGGAGTCAGCGGATGGAACCACGGTATTTGTGGCAGAGGCTGGGGTCTACCTTGGTCTGATTCGCTGTCAGGATCGGCCCAAGCGAGAAGCCCGGGATGTTCTGGCCGGACTGGAGAGGCTTGGGGTCAAAAAGCGGGCTATGCTGACGGGAGATGATATCTCCGCAGCAAAGCCTGTGGCCGAGGAATTGGGTCTGACGGAGGTCTATGCCAATCTTCTGCCTGGGGATAAACTGGCATCGCTGGAGACCATGCTGGAAAAGAACCCGGGAGGAACCCTCTGCTATGTGGGAGATGGCATCAATGATGCGCCGGTGCTTCGCCGGGCAGATCTGGGCATTGCCATGGGCGCCATGGGTACGGATGCGGCCATTGAGGCGGCAGACATTGTGCTGATGGATGATGATCTCCGAAAGCTGCCTCTGGCAATCCGGATTGCCCGCAAAACCATGAGAATTGCCAGGGAGAACATCGTATTCGCACTGGGAATCAAGTTTCTGGTGATGCTGTTGGGGGCTATGGGTGTTGCCAATATGTATCTGGCGGTGTTCGCAGATGTGGGGGTGGCTGTGTTGGCTATCCTGAATGCCTGCCGCTTAATGGGGAAACGGGCAGTTTCATAATTGATAAAGCCAGTTATGTTTTTGAACGTGGCAGAGAATAGTTAGAAGTGGTAAAATAGGGAGGATGAATAGAAAGGAGATAATAACTATGGCTTATTATATCGGGCCCCGATGTTCGGCCTGCCATTACTGCTTCAACGAATGTCCTGTTGGAGCCATCCGCTTTGTGGGGCACTGCTACTCCATTGACGAGTTCAAGTGCATTGGCTGTGGAAAGTGTGCGGAGGTATGTCCCGCCGGAATTATTTATGATCCCGAGAACCCGGAGAAGGTGGAGCCCCACGAGCCCCAGGAAATGAACGCTGACCTGGTGGTGCTGGGTGCCGGCGGTGCAGGACTTGTGTCTGCTGTCCGCTATGCCCAGAAGACTGGTAAGAAGGTCATTGTGCTGGAGAAGTCCAAGAAGGTGGGCGGTAATACCAACCTGGGCCACGGCTTCCTGATGCGCTACACCAAGTGGCACGAGAAGGCTGGCCTGAAGGATACCCGTCGTGACTTTATCGACCAGCTTTACAACGACACCGGCAAGGTTCTGGATTACACCATGCTGGAGAATGCCACCTACGCCCTCAGCGATATGTTTGACTGGCTCTGCGAGTTCGGCGGCTGTGAGGAGTATTTCGAGCTGAGAAAGCCCGGAGATCCCGGTGTACCCCCAGGAATTCCCTTTGCCATGATCGATTTCCCCAACCGGATGGACAACCTGAAGTGTACCGATACCTCCATGGGCCCCGGCTGGATGGGAACATACGTGGTAAGAAAAATGATGGAAGAGGGCAAAAAGCTTGGTGTAGAGGTCTATACCCAGCATCGTGCAGCCCATCTCCTCACCGATGAGACCGGTGCGTTCTCGGGCGTTGTGGCAGAGAACCCCGGCGGTACAGTGACAGTTCACGCAAAGAAGTGTATCATTGCCACCGGCGGCTTTGCCCACAACGATGCTATGATGGAAATGTGCAACCCCAACTTCTTCAATGGTCGGCCTGTAAAGCGGCTGTCCGTCGCCTCCGCCACTGGTGATGCCATCGAAATGGTGAAGGAGCTGGATGGTCAGCTGGATTTCGAGCGGCTTCGTGTGCCTGCTGGCGGCCCGGTGCATCACCCCTATGACTATACCGTTATGAACCTTTGCGGCTTTGGCGCACCTCAGGTGGGCTATGATGGAGAGATCCATGAATTCGGTATGGGCGGTGGCGGAGCCACCGACTGTGCTCTGGATGAAATGGAGGGCGGCGAGGTTTATGCCATTATGGACATTAACGCCGTCCATGCAAATGGCAAGGGTCTGGCAGAGCGGAACAATGACCCTGCTACCCAGGAGGCCAAGGAAAATTATCTCCGTGAGCTCAATAAGGAAGCCGCATACGGCTACGGTGCCAAGAAGGCATGGACACTGGAGGGCCTGGCTGAAAAGCTGAACCTGAACCCTGCAAAGTTTGTTGCTATGATTGATGCATACAACAAAAAGGTGGACGAGGAGAATAGTAAGCCTCAGCCCGAAATGCCTCCTATGCCCGGCCCCTTTGGGCCTCCTCCCAAGAAGGTGAAGATCGAAACTGCTCCCTTCTATGCCATTGCCAACGGCCGGTTTAGCGAATCTGCTTCCGGTGGTATCGTCACCGATACCTATCTCCATGTGGTGAAGAATGACAACACGGTAATCCCCGGGCTCTATGCGGTGGGCGACAGCTGCCGTGGTCTGTTCCTCAAGTCCAACGAGAACGGCAAGTTTGGTGAGATGCCCTGGGCCATGGCCTCCGGCTTTATGGCGGGCAACTATGCTGCTGACGATGTCTGATTGATTCCTTTCAAAATAGCGAAATCGCCCTGGGCACAAGCCCGGGGCGATTTTGCTGTCCTTTTATACCGTTTTGTGCTCCTGTACCCACTTTAGCAGGTCTTTATACTCCATAGAACCGTCTGCTACGCCCAGTCCCACACGAGCTACCTCCTCATTGGTACAATCCATGTGGATGCCATTGACCTCCAGAAAGGTCAACATGACATACATACCAATCCGCTTATTCCCATCTACAAATGCGTGATTGGAAATCAGGGTATATCCCAGTCGAGCCCCTTTTTCTTCTTTGGTGGGATAGAACTCTTTGCCACAAAAGCCGGCAAAGACTGCTTCTAAAGCAGACTCCAATAGAGCCTCGTCACGGACCCCGATGCCACCACCGGTTTCCTCTGCAATAAACTTGTGAAGCAGTAATACTTTTTCCTTTGAAAATTTTATCATTTTGCCAGCTCCATAAACGCAGGCTTAAACCGTTTCATGATTCTGGCTGCTACGATTTCAATTTTTTCATCGTCAGTCAGTTCCAAATCTGGTTCTACTTCCAGATTTACCAGTTTATACTTGGGGCGATTATTTTTGAACACAAGGGCTTCTCCGTGTTCGTCCGCAATACGGGTAGCTTTGGAGAAGTTCTGGTTTGCTTCTGTAATCGTAATGATCTGCTTGGTATTGATCAACATTGCGTTCACCTCTGAAATCACTATAACACAAGTATAGCTATTTTTCAACTTGATTATTCTAGCGTACTTTTCGTTCTACAAAAACCCCTGCCCGCCTGGCAGCAGGACGGGCAGGGGGAGGATTAAACAAATTTCAGAGTGCCGCCGGAGGGAAGGGAAATGTTGTCGCCATGGCCCTTTGCCTCGATGGTAACGCCTGCTGCGGCATCCAGGCCGTCCTGGGCACCCACAAGGGTGATCTGGGAGTTCTTGGTGGCGGTGAAGGTGCTGCCCTCTGTGAGACGGAGCTCCGGATAGCCCTGAATGCCGCCGGTGATGGCGGTGTCTACCAGGTTGAGACAGGTTTTCCGCTCCGGATCCAGACAGTTGAAGTCACCAAACAGCTCCATTTCTTCCA
>CAZFXB010000155.1:1407-5233 GCA_964522835.1 uncultured Oscillospiraceae bacterium | reverse complement strand
CAGCAGATGGGTGGCGAAGCTGTGCCGCAGGGTATGCGGCGTAATATCCTTATCAATATGGGCCTTTTCCTGATAGCTCTTGACGATTTTCCAGAACCCCTGACGGCTCATACGGTCTCCACTGACATTCACAAACAACGCCTGCTCATCAATATTGGCGATCATCTTGGGCCGAATGTTCTGCATATATACCGCTAAAGCATCCACCGCAGCAGGATACAGGGGAATCACACGCTCTTTCCCCTTGCTCTCGCAGCGGATAAAGCTGCCCGCCAGATTCACATCCGTGATATTCAGGGAAATCAGCTCAGTAACACGAATGCCGGTGGCATAGAGCAGCTCCAGCATAGCTTTGTCCCGATATCCCTTCATATCAGTACACTTGGGCTGGGCCAAAAGCCGCTCGACTTCTTTTCCTGTAAGGACTTGGGGCAGTTTCTTTTCAGATTTCTCTGCTGTCACATGGAGGGCCGGATTCTCTGATACAGTCCCCTGGGACACCAGATAGTTGAAAAAACCCTTAATGGAGGCAAGGCTTCTCGACACCGTGGCCGGAGACTTGCCTTGTCCAGACAAAAAGCTCAAATATGTACTGATATGGGTCTGAGTCACATTCTGAGGCTTTAGCTGCCGATCCCCTGCGTATGACGCAAACTGCCTTAGATCCCGCATATAAGACGAGACCGTATTGGCCGATGCGTGTTTTTCATCTGTCAGGTACTGCATATAAGCAGCTAAGAATGTGTCCATAACCTATACTCCGAACTTCAAATAATACATACCGCCCAGCCACCGTGCCAGGGAGGATTCCAGAAATGCACTCAGCAGCATAACCGCACATGTCATTGCAAGAATCGCCAAGGGCCTTCCACGGGTCTCCGGAAAGCTGAGACTGCACTCCACAGCCCATACTCCAAGCAAAAATCCGTAGGGCAAAATCAGCACCAGGCGAAACATCATCAGCAAAAAGGCAACTACAGCCCCTTTGGCCCCCAGGGCCATCACAAGGCTGCAAACCGTCATGCCATAACAAATGCCCTCGATCCCAAACACAGGCGGAACCAACATGGCCCCCCAGCTTTGGAAGCTAAGCAAATACAGCAGAAGAAGAAATTTCGCCTCAGCCACAAAGGCGGCAAAAAAATCGACCCCTAACAACACCTCTAGTTGAGACCTGTCTACAATGCCGGAAAAAACGCTGCTGCCAAGGCCAAAATAGCGAACCAGCACCCCGCCCAGCAGCACACCGGTCAAAAACATCAGCAACAACTGACCGCTGCACCGATCACCTATCCCGGCGGATTCCGATTTTGCAAAAGAGATTTTCATTGGTATCACCCCAATAGATAGTATGTGGGGTGGGGGTGGTGTATACCATATCTTGTGGAAATTATTTAATCCACAATATTTTCCACACCAAAAATCGATCTTTTCACAGATAATATAACGCAAAATCGCTGAAATATCAATAGATTTTTGTAATTTTGTTCATTATGCCAAAAAATTATGTAACTGTGGTTATGTAAACCACGCAACTAAAAAGCCTTATTTTTGCGTAAAACTCCAACATATTGTGGTCATTCTGTACAAAAATCCACTCCATCTTGGATATGCAAGACACCCTGCGCATTTATGCGCAGGGTGTAACTTAAATTCACTATTTCAATTTTTGCAAGTTTTCATGCAAGAACCGCTCCCCTGCCCTGTCATCCAATCTCCGTCATCGCCGCAAACACCACATATCTGGCATTCTCATAGTCGTAGGCGCAAGTGGACAGACACAGGATTCGCTCATCAGCCGTGGGAATCCGATTCGGAATGAAGGTTGACTGAGCTGCCAGCGAATCAATAAAGGCTTGTTTTGATTCTTCGCCATCAAAATTAAAGGTGTACACTTCTGATTCTATCCCGGTCAGAATACCCGCAAACAGTTCCAGCTTGTAGTTTTTTTCTGGCGTCAGGAGATACATTACAGGATACTTATCATAATACTCCTGTCCCCGATACTCCAGCAGTGGCTGAAGCATGGTACCATTTTTCATATTGTGACCATAAATAAAAGAGACCTCATCTGTAAAGCCACGGTCGTTCAGGTAATCCAGGAACAGGCTCCCTCCGCTGCTGTAGTCTCCATTAGGCAAATGGGTCAGATAATAGAGATTATCCGTCCCCTGTACCACCGGAAGATTCACCGATCCATCTACTGCATAGAGCCATCCGATTGTATCCGGGCTGTCTCCCAGAAGGGTTTCAAAATCAATCGCAATCGGAGCCGTCTCCACTTCCTCTTCCACCAGAGTCGCTTCCACCAACGATTCTTCCTGTATAGACGCCTCTTCCACCGAAGAGACTTCTGCCAGCTTCTGCGGCGGCGCAGTGGCCTGTATCACCGGTGAGGGCGACACCACATATTGTTCCGCCGTCTCATAGTATTCATCTATCACATCGTACTGATGGAGCCCCTGATAGATCATAAACATCCCCAGCAGCATAACCGTCACAAGTGCCGCCACAAGCATGGCAAATATTCTTTTTTTCATTGTCTCACCATCCAAAAATGGGCAGGGCCGAAGCCCTGCCCAAGGATTCTATAAAGCTTATGCTCTGTTCTTACGGAACCAGAAACCAGTCACGCCACCCAGTGCCACACCGGCTGCCATAACCAATGCGATCCACATATAGAGATTACTGCTGTCGCCGGTCAGAGGAATGTCGGAATAGGTATTGGTAATGGTCGCAGTGGTCACGCCATTGGAGGTGGTGTACTTTACCTTAGAGACATAGTTGGAAACCGCCGAAATTTTGATTTCGTAGCTAACCTTGCTGCCATTCTTATACTCAGCAATATCCTTAAAGGTGTACTCCCAATCTCCATCAGAATCGGGCTTCAAAGTAACAGTCTTAGACTTCACGCCATCAGCGTACAGGGTCACAGAAATAGAGGACGGACGCTTGTTATACTTATTGTTATTGTCTACCCACTTAGCAGTAACCTTGTAATCCATGGTAGTGTTGTTCTTATAGCCATTTGTCAGCTTTACAGTACCGTTTGCAAAGTTATAGGTCACAGTATACTTGCTGGGTGTCTCAATCAGCTGATACTTGTAAGTAACAGCAGTGCCTGCCGCATACTTGGCAAGATCAGTAAAGGTATAAGTCCACTTGCCGCTGTCATTGGCCTTGATGGTTACAGGAGAACCAACATTCACACGCTTGTTGCCATCGTCTGTTGTAACAACCTTGTAGAGCTGCACCTGAACAGAGTCAGGACGCTGCTTCAGCTGGTCATTACCATCGTTCCAGTTGACGGTAACCGTGTAGCTGGTGGTAGCAGGTGTATGTACACAGGTGATCTTAACATTGCCGCCCTCATCTACAGAAGTGGTCACAGTATAGCCCTCGGGATTAGATACGACTTTTACAGTCCACTTTCCGTCCTTTGCCAGGCCGTTAAATGCGTATGCCCAATTTCCGTCTGTGCCAGCCTTCATGGTAACAGGATCGCCAGAAGCGTTTTCTCCGTTGTACAGCTGGATCTTCAGCTCGCTGGGACGAATCGCATCCTGGTTATCGCCGTCCTGCCATACGACCGTTGCGGTCAGATTGACAGTCTCAGGTGTTGCATCAGGCTTCTCGCTGGGTACAGGAGTCACAGTAGGCTCTGCGGTGGGCTCTGCACTGGGGGCGGGCGTTGCAGAAGGCTCTGCGGTGGGCTCTGCACTGGGGGCAGGCGTTGCAGAAGGCTCTGCGGTGGGCTCAGTACTGGGTGCGGGCGTTGCAGAAGGCTCTGCGGTGGGCTCTGCACTGGGGGCAGGCGTTGCAGAAG
>CAZFXB010000155.1:0-1307 GCA_964522835.1 uncultured Oscillospiraceae bacterium | reverse complement strand
GTTGCAGAAGGCTCTGCGGTGGGCTCTGCACTGGGGGCGGGCGTTGCAGAAGGCGCAGCAGGTGTAGCGGCGGTTTTAGCGCTCAGAGTTACCTGAACACCATTATCCACAACCTTCACCTCAGCGACATAGTCCTTTACAGCCTCAGTCAGGACTTTAGCTGTATACTCGATGTCCTTGCCAGTGGCATCCTTTACCGCAAGATCAGCAACATCAAGCTTCCACTCCTTATCCTTGGTGAAAACAAGAGCGTCCTTCACGACCTTGGTTTCGCCCTGGTAGAGCTCCAGCTTAACCTCAGCCACCGGTGCGTCAGTCCCCCATTTCACAGAAACTGCCGTTCCAGCTTTCTCTGTATCTGTTGCTACGACACCGGTAGCGAACACGCCAACAAGCATAGCCAGCAACAGTAGCCAACTCAGCTTACGATACATTTTCTTCATCATATTTACCTCCTTCTTATAATTTTTGCAACTGTGCCGATAGCACTTTTGCTTGTACACCAGTATACCATATTTCAGTATTTTTGTCCACCGCCTCCGGTGTCCGAAATGCCAATAATGTTTATAAGAATTTATTAATTTTCCACAATATATGTTAATAGCAATTCCCTAAACCACAAAATATGGCCAGAGCCGAAGCTCTGGCCATATATATTGTGTTACGCTGTTAATTAAGCTCTTCTACGCCGGACATGGAACCCAATGCCGCCCAGAACTGCGCCCGCACCCAGAACCATCATGGTCCAGAACAGCAGATTGATAGTGTCACCGGTAAGGGGGATATCCACGAAGGTATTGGTAATGGTCAGAATGCCATCCTTGGATGTGTATTTCGCCACATAATACTTTTCAGAAGTCTCCTTCACGGTGTATTCCACCAGTTTTCCGTTCTGATACTTGTCGAGATCCTTGAACTCGTACTTCCAGCCGTTCTTTGCCGTGATCTTCACAGCATCTCCCAGCTTTTCGCCGTTGGCGTAGAGCTGAACCATGATGCTGTCAGGACGCTTGCCTTCCTTGTCGTTGTTGTCTACCCACTTCTTTTCGATGGTTACATTGGTGGTCTCGGTTTTATGGGTATTGGTGATGTTGTAGCCCTCAATCTCGGTAGTGTAGCCCTCAACAGCTTCCTCGGTAACGGTATACTTAATCTCTACGCCGTTTTCGTACTTGTCAAGATCCTTAAACTCGTACTTCCAACCGTTTTCGGCTGTGACATTCTGAGTTGCCACCTTCTTGCCATTGGCCAACAGATTTACGGTGATCTTCTCGGGACGGATACCATCCTGGTTGTTGTTATCGTTC
>CAZFXB010000154.1:0-5250 GCA_964522835.1 uncultured Oscillospiraceae bacterium | reverse complement strand
TGGGGAGAGGGCAAAAGCTTCTCCTTGCCCTTAAACATATCCTTGATGGCACGGGATACGTTGGTCACATTCAGGACAAGACCGGTCATATCCCGGTAGGCCATGATCTTATTTACGGTGCCCTCCAGCTGACGGACATTGGAGGTTACGTTCTCTGCCACGTAGGAAATAACATCCTCTGGCAGGCTAAGGCCAATGGAATCCGCTTTGTTCTGAATGATGGCCACACGGGTCTCATAATCTGGGGGCTTGATGTCGGCCAAAAGGCCCCACTGAAGACGGGTTTTGATTCGATCCTCCAGACGGCTCATTTCCTCGGGGGGCCGGTCGGAGGTAAGTACAATCTGCTTTTTGCCCTCGTAGAGGGTGTTGAAGGTATGGAAGAATTCCTCCTGGGTGGAGTCTTTGCCGGCGATAAACTGAATATCGTCCATAAGGAACAGGTCTGCATTCCGGTATTTGGTTCGGAATTCTACATTTCGGCCCTCTCGTACTGCGGCAATCAGTTCATTGGTAAACTGGTCACCCTTGGTGTAGACCACGTGAAAATCCGGGTGCTCCTGCTTAATGACATTGGCAATGGCGTAGAGCAGATGGGTCTTACCCAGGCCGCTTTCGCCATAGATCAGCAGGGGGTTATAGGCCGAGGCGGGCTTGGTGGCAACAGCCCAGGCCGTTGCATGGGCAAACTGGTTGGAGGGGCCTACCACGAAGTTATCAAAAGTGAACTCCTTACTGATGGCATCCAGATCATCCTTCTGCTTGTCCCGGTTTCGATAGTCTACAAGACCTTTGTCATCCAGGATCAGGACATTGATTTTCTGATTGGCCACGCTGAGCAGGGCCTCTTCAATGTAGGGGGTACACTGCTCCTCTAAGATGGGTTTCCGGAATGCGTTGGGCGTGTAGAGCACCAGTAGATCATCAACCAGCTCTACCACATCCACATCGTCAAAGAAGGTGTCAATGACGGAGGCGGAGTGTCTTTGCTCAATATAGGAAATCACCCTTGTCCAGAGATACGATGCTGACGGCATTATATTTCTCCTCTCTAAATATGGGTATGATAACGCTGAAAAATAAAAAGAGTTTTACACGTTATTATACCAGATTTCAATCGTAAAAGCAATAAAAATGGGGATATACATTATTAAATAAAATAGCCCCAGTAATTTGTCTGAGTCAAATCCATGGCGGCCTTGGATTTCATCTTGACAAATTACTAAAATAAAGTATGATATAGTGTGGTATGTAAGAATTTTTTGTTAAAGGATGCATGGATATGCTGGAATTAAAAGATCTGTGCTTTTCCGTTCAGACGGAAAACGGCAGAAGTGATATACTGAAGAATGTGAACCTTTGCTTGCCCAAGGGAAAGTTCGTGGTAATCACCGGCCCCAACGGGGGCGGCAAGTCTACCCTGGCGAAGATCATCATGGGCATTGAGCAGCCCACATCCGGTAAGATTTTCTGGGACGGCCAGGATATTACGGATATGAGTGTGACGGATCGGGCAAACCTGGGCATCAGCTTTGCCTTCCAGACACCCCCCAGATTTAAGGGCATGAAGGTGTCGGATCTTTTGTCCTGTGCCGCAGGCAGAAATTTAAAGCCTGATGACGGCTGCAAGTATCTGACCCAGGTGGGCCTCTGTGCCAGAGAGTATATTGACCGGGATGTGGATGCCAGTCTCTCCGGCGGCGAGCTGAAGCGGATCGAAATTGCCACCATTCTGGCCAAAAAGGGCTCTCTGATGATTTTTGACGAGCCTGAAGCAGGCATTGACCTTTGGAGCTTCTCCCGGCTGACGGCCACCTTTGAGGCCATTCATCAGGATATGGACTCCTCTATGATTATCATTTCCCATCAGGAGCGTATCATCCGGCTGGCAGACGAGATCGTGCTGGTATCCGGCGGTCAGATTCGGGAGCAGGGCCCGGTGGAGGAGATCTTCCCAAAAATCCTGGCCAATACCACGGGCACTTGCAGCTATCTGGAGGATAAATAATATGGCGGAACTTACTGAGATTCAGAAAATGATGCTGGAAAAGGTGGCAGATATGAAGAAGCTTCCCACTGAGGGGGCCTTCAATCTACGGCTCAACGGCAAGGGCTTTGAGCGGCACAGCTCAGAGCATATCGATATCGTGCCCAAGGAGGATAAGCCGGGCATCGATATCTATATCAAGGAGGGCACTCAGGGAGAAACCGTGTCCATTCCTGTGGTCATTACCGAGTCCGGTATGGATGATCTTGTATACAATGATTTTCACGTGGCAGATGGGGTGGATGTGACCATCATCGCAGGCTGCGGCATCCATAACTGTGGCTGTGAGACCTCAAAGCACAACGGCATTCATACCTTCTACATTGGGAAGAACTGCAATGTGCGGTATTCTGAGAAGCACTACGGTGCGGGAGACGGCACCGGCGGCAGAATTTTAGATCCTCAGACTAAGCTGTACATTGGAGAGGGCTCCACGGTGTTTCTGGACATGAGCCAGATCGGCGGCGTGGACAGCACCAAGCGGTATACCCTCTGCGAGCTCCAGGACGGGGCAGAGCTGCAAATTCAGGAAAAGCTGATGACCCACGGGGAACAGACTGCGGATTCTGAGGTGGATGTGTTCTTAAATGGATTGGATTCCAAGTGCCAGATAACATCCCGGTCTGTGGCCAAGGATCAATCTACCCAGGTCTTCTACCCCAGAGTTCAGGGCAATAACCAGTGCTTCGGTCATGTTCAGTGTGACTCCATCATTATGGGTCAGGCCAAGGTTCGCTCTATTCCGGAAATCTCGGCCAACCATGTGGATGCAAGTCTTGTGCATGAGGCCGCCATCGGCAAGATTGCCGGAGAGCAGATCCTGAAGCTGATGACCCTGGGCCTTACGGCGGAAGAGGCGGAACAGCGTATCCTGGAGGGCTTCCTCCGGTAAAATACCACGTTTCGTGTGGCGAATTCCCATGAAATCAGGAATCAAAATAAAAAAAGTTGAAAAATCAGGTACACTGTGCGCTGCCAGTGTACCTGATATGGTAATTGCAGTATGAAAATAAAGAAATATATAATATTGCTGATCGGGATGACTGCGGCAATATGCCTTATGTTTATGGTGCAATGGAATCGGACACCGGAGCTTGATTTCGAGGAGCATCCCCAACTGATCGCCCATGCCGGCGGAGAGATCTATGGCTATCGGCTGACCAATTCGCTGGAGGCCATTGAGAATGCCTATACATCCGGATTTCGCTATATGGAGCTGGATTTTGATTTGACTTCGGACGGCTATGTGGTTTTGATCCACGGTTGGGAGGGTATGTGCAATCGCCTGACCGGTGCCCCGGGGCAGCGAACTCTGGAGGAGTTTCAAAACACAGATACCTTTATGGATTTAACCCTGCTGACCCTGGAGGAGCTTGTGTCCTGGCTGAAAACCCATCCGGATGTGTCTGTGATTACGGATGTAAAGAATGAAGATAACATCCAGGTACTTACAAAAATTCAGGAGCAGTGCGGAGCCTTTGCCAGCTGCTTTATTCCCCAGATTTATGAGTACGAACAGTATGAAACGGTTCGAAATTTGGGGTATGAACGGATCATTTTGACCCTTTACCGCATGAATGCGGATTATAACGAGCTGCATAATTTTATCAATACCCATGATCTCTGGGGCATTACCATGTCCGAATCCATCGTCAGCGAAGAACTGCTGGAGACGGTAAATGCAGGTGAAACGGCGGTCTATTGTCATTCGGTCAACGATCTTTCCTTCTTTGAATTGTGGCACGAAAAAGGTGTAACGGGAATCTATACAGATTATTTTACCCCCAATCACTGGCCGGAAATTTCATAAAATAAAAAAACGGGCCTTTGGCCCGTTTTTTTATTTTATTTTCCGCAGTAGCTGCCTTTCTCCACCGGCAGGGATGCAATGGCGTTTAGCTCCTGACCGGCCAGATTTCCGGCTAGATATTCGTAGTACCCCTGGCAGGCAATCATGGCTCCATTGTCGCCACAGAGCTTCAGAGGGGGCATATAAAGTGCTGCCCCCACTTTGCCGCATTCCGTCTCAAAGGCGGCCCGAATGGTGGAGTTGGCGGCTACGCCGCCGCCGATGACCAGCTTATTATATCCGGTGAGGGCCAGAGCCTCCATGGTTCGGGGAACCAGGGTATCCCGAATGGCAGAGACGAAGGAAGCGCAAAAGGCCTTTAGATTCAACTCCACGCCCTTTTGCTGGGCATTGTGAATGGTGTTCAGGGCGGCGGTTTTCAGGCCGGAAAAGCTCATGTCCAGGTCGGCACCGCTGACCTTGCTTCGGGGCATGGGGTAGGCGGTGGGGTCGCCCCCCTGGGCCATGTCGTCCAGAGCCTTGCCGCCGGGGTAGGGCATACCCAGAACCCGGGCCACTTTGTCAAAGCACTCTCCCGCTGCATCGTCCCGGGTAGAACCGAGAATCCGGGTGTCGGTGTAGTCCCGCACATCCAGAATCAGCGTGTTTCCTCCGGAAACAGACAGGCACACAAAGGGAGGCTCCAGTTCCGGAAATGCAATGTAGTTTGCTGCTACATGGCCCCGAATGTGATGGACGGGAATAATGGGAATATTCAGAGCCAAAGCTGCCGCTTTGGCGAAGTTGACCCCCACCAGCAGGGCTCCAATCAGACCGGGGGCATAGGTGACGGCGATGGCGTCCAGATTGGATTTTTTTATTCCGGCTTCGGAAATAGCCTGATCTGCCAACCCGGCAATGGCCTCGATGTGCTTTCGGGACGCAATTTCCGGCACCACGCCGCCATAGATTTTGTGCATATCAATTTGGCTCAGGACACAGTTGGATAGAATCTCCCGACCGTTCCGAGATACGGAAATGGCGGTTTCATCGCAGGAGCTTTCAATTCCAAGAATCAGCATAGTTCTTCCTCCTTAATTTCCAGGGTCAAAAGCAGGGCATCCTCTGTGGGATTTTTGTAGTAATTCTTTCTCCGGCCCACAGGCTGAAAGCCAAGTCTCTGATAGAGGGCCAGGGCGGGAGCATTGGAGGGGCGAACCTCCAGGGTCAAATATTGAAGGTGCTTTTCTTTCAAAATCTCCAGTACATGGAGGATCAGAGCTTTTCCAATGCCGTTGCCCCGGTATTCCGGCTCTGTGGCAATGGTCATAATGTCCCCGCCGTCGAGACCGTACTGGATTCCGATATAGCCTAAAAATCTGTCCCCTTCCAGGGCCACATACCACAGGGCCCA
>CAZFXB010000153.1:0-5267 GCA_964522835.1 uncultured Oscillospiraceae bacterium | reverse complement strand
CACTGCGGGTGTATTTCACTTGTCCGTAGGACAAATTTCACTGGGGCTGTTGCATTTTGCAACAGCCCCTTGTGCGTTACTGTTCTGATTTAATTTCGTCAACCAGGTATTGATCGCTCATGCAGTGTAGATCCGAAACACCTTCCCGCACCAGCTGATAAGTCTGAGAATGATAAAAGAGACCGAGAGCCTGATCGAGAGGCAGCTTCAGATCTTGACTCAGCAGGGACACAATTCTGGTATATTTCTTTTGCAGCAATACAGGGTGTGCATTCAAAGAATTTCGCTCCCTTCAAAGTGTAGATGATTTCTTATTAGGGATTCATTTCGCAGGCAGACCTGAAGATTTGGCTGCTCAAATTTAAGCCTCCGTAAGGCTTCCGCTTTGTCGATCAAATGATCGAAGTATAGCTCCACTGTGTTAAACACCTTGTCGTTTGCAACACCGCCAATGACGATATCATAGTCTGAATCGTCGTGACCGCTGCGACAGAGCAGGATAAAATCTAGCCAATCTTCATTATAGGCGGGAAACTCCTTGACCTTATAGTTTTGAAGTGCTGCCTCGTCCAGGGTGTATACAGAAAGAATCCCTGGTTCTCCCCGTCGCTGGAAACGACCGCACCATTTTTCGGCCTGTTGCCGCAAGGGCGTGGTATAAAAGCCCCGGCCAAAATCCACATTGTTCCGGGAGTGCAGAAGATCAGGAGCCGCAATTTCCGTATTAGAGCCATGATAAAGAATCATACCGTCACCCCTTTTTTCTGCATAGCCTCCAGAATATCCTCCAGGATGTATTCCTTTCCCTGGGTGTGGAGCACGGGGTAGTTTGGGACGATATAGCCATACAGAATATCGCTCTTTTCCGCAAGAGCATGATAAACGGCTTCTGGTGCTGCCTTTAGCCTGTCAGCCAGATTTTCAACACAGAAAATCGAAAACTCCAGTGCATTTTCATTACCAATTTTGTCAGGAACCATATTGTCATCCCCCATTCGGTTTCAGTATACCACAGCCTATAACAATGTACCACTATTATATCCATTATACAGGAATTTGTCAAAGAGACAACCCCATTCCTCATAGACTCCCATGAGGTGAAAATCTATGATCGGACTGATACTCACGGCCAATACCCTCCTCTATTCCCTGCGACTGACGACTCCCACAGGCTCCTTTCCAAAACCTTTGACAGCCCAGGAGGAGAAAATGTATCTGGAAAAAAGCAGTCAGGGAGATTTGGAGGCCAGAAATATTCTGGTGGAGCGGAATCTTCGTCTGGTGGCCCACATATTGAAGAAATATTATTCCTCCGCTTCTGACCAGGATGATCTTATCTCTATTGGAACCATTGGCCTAATCAAGGCCATATCCACCTTCGACGGCAGCAAGGGTGCACGGCTTGCAACCTATGCGGGGCGATGCATCCAAAACGAAATATTGATGTACTTCCGTTCCCAGAAAAAAAGTGCAGGGGATATCTCCCTGTCGGACTATTTGGAGAGCGGCAGTGAGGGGGGCTTGTCGGTGATGGATGTGCTGGCCTCAGAGGAGGATCTTTTCGAAGAGGCTCATATCCGCAGTGAAACCAGGAAGCTGCTCAGGTTGTTTCCCAATGTGCTGACCCAACGGGAACAGGAGATTATTTCACTCCGGTATGGCCTTAAAAATCAAACGCCCTTGCCCCAGCGTGAGGTGGCAAAACGGCTTGGAATATCCAGAAGCTACGTCTCCCGGATTGAGAAAAAGGCGCTGGAGAAGCTGCGGGAAGGGATGGAGGGTGACAACAGCCTTTGATTATGCTATAATCAGGGGGAAGAATGGAGGAATTTCCATGGATACAAAAGAAAAGCTGCCGGGGAAAAACACCGGCGTTACCCTGCATAACACCTTTTGCGACATCTGTGCCCCAGGCCCTCACTGCGGCGTGACCTGCTATGTGAAGGACGGAGAGATCATCAAAGTAGAAGGAACGGATGCCCATCCCACCAATCATGGCAAGCTCTGCGCCCGGGGCTATGCTGCCCGGGACTATATCTACCGGAAGGATCGGATCAAAACCCCACTTCGCAGGGTGGGTGAAAAGGGCTCGGGACAGTTTGAAGAAATCTCCTGGGAAGAGGCCCTTCTCACCATTGCGGAAAAGCTAAAGGAGATCAAGGCCCAGTCGTCCCCCCATGCGGTTGCCTTTTACTCCGGTTATAACAAGTGGTATCGGCCCTTTTTACAGCGACTGGCCTATACCTTCGGCTCGGTGAATTACGGCAGTGAGTCCTCCTCCTGCTTTACTTCTACGATTTTATCCTGGAAGTGTGCCACGGGAGCGGAAATGGTTCAGCCGGATCTCAAAAATGCGGGCTGTTTCCTTGGATTTTGTGCCAACCCCGGAATCTCCAGCTACCTGATGAACGGCGGCCTGACGGCCAACCACAACCGGGGCATGAAGGTCATTATTATTGACCCCAGAATCACCCCTGCCTCCCAAAATGCGGATCTCCATCTTAGAATCAAGCCCGGCACCGACGGTGCGCTGGCGCTGGGATTGGGTCGGGAACTGATTGAAAAAGGCTATATCGATGAAGCGTACATTCAGGAAAATGTTCATGGATTTGAAGCCTATCGGGACTATGTTTCCCAGTTCACGCTGGAGAAAACAGCGGAAATCACAGGGCTTGCCCCAGAGGATATTGCCCTGGCGGCGCAAATGGTGGGAGAAAATAAGCCACTGGCAATCAATCCCTCCAATGCTTCACTGGTACATTTCAAAAATGGAATGCAGAATCACCGGGCGGTAATGGCCCTGTCTGCCATTATGGGCAGCTATGACCGGCCCGGAGGCATGATCCCCACCCCCCTGACCTACGCCCATTCCATTGGTGGCTTTGAGACAAAGGAACCGGAGTTTTCGATTGAGTGTTATCCTAAGAACGGCCCCCTGCCCATTGGCTGTGAGCGTTTTCCCCTTTGGCATAAGATCACCGGGGAGATGCAGGCATGCGATATGGGCCGGGCTGTACTTACAGGGGAGCCCTATCCCCTACGGGCCATTTATGCCCACGGCATGAATTTCCGAATGTTCCCCGGAGCCAAGGAAATGGAAGCAGCTTTGAAAAAGATCGAATTTTTCGTGGATGTGGACATATTTATGGCCGACAGTGCCCAGCTTGCGGATATTGTATTGCCTGCCTGCACCTCCTACGAGCGGGATGAATTCAAGGTGTTCGGGGGCGGTCATGCCCAGTATACCGAGGCGGTAATCCCGCCCCTGTTTTCCTCCCGGCGGGACGATGAAATTATCATCGAATTGGCCCGGCTTCTGGGGGTTCAGGATGCGCTGATTACATCGGACAGAGATACCTGCATCCGCTATATGCTGCGGAATACCCCCATTGATCTCGATATGCTGAAAGAGCATCCGGAGCTGCCGCAAAGGATCGACGGTCTGGAAATCATTCCTGCGGGACAGCATGGATTCGATACCCCCACAGGAAAATTTGAGCTGGATTCCGAAACCATTCGGCAGCTAAACTGGCCGGAGCTGGATTCCCTGCCTACGTACCGTTGTTCGGAGGATGAAGCTTCTGAGGAACTCTATCCCCTGATATTGTCCACGGGAATTCGTATTCCCGGAGGACTTCACTCCCGGCTCCACGACTGCCCCACAGCCCGAAGCCTGCGGGGGGAGCCCATGGCAGATATCAGCTTGCAGGACGCCAAGGCCCAGGGCATTGAAAAGGGTGACAGAATCACCATCGAAACAGCCCACGGCTCCGTCACTGTTCTGGCAAACCCCACCGTTACCCTGCCCACAGGCATGGTAAGCCTGTACCATGGCTACCGGGAGGCAGATGCCAACAGTCTTCTTTCCTGGGAGCACCGGGATCCCTATTCCGGGTTCCCTGGCTACCGCTGTATTCGGGCAAGAATGAAAAAGGAGGAAAACTGAGATGAGAATCAGATTTGACCCCCAAAAATGCACCGGATGTCAGGCGTGCCAAATGGCCTGTATGGATCAGAATGATATCCGTCCGGAAAACAATGAGTCTCCCCTTCGCTATGTGGTTTTGCAGGAGCGGGAGCAGACCATAGCATATCGTTGCGTTGGCTGCGTTCACTGCGGAAAATGCATGGATGCCTGTCTGGTTCAGGCCATGGAGCGGGACGAGCTGGGGTTTATCCAGCTTCATGGGGAGAAATGTGTTGGCTGCGGCAGCTGCGTGGAAGTATGCCCCCTCCATGTAATTACCATACAGGATGGCAAGGCGTTGAAGTGCGATGGCTGTGCAGATCGAATTCAGGCAGGACTTCTCCCCGCCTGTGTTCATACCTGCCCCACTGGGGCGTTGACCTTAGAATAAAAACGGCCCCGGTTTCGACTAAAATCGAAACCGGGGCAAACTTCACCACAAATTTCCGGCGTACCTGTAGGGTCGGTTGCCCTCAACCGGCCGGCGGAATCAATTAGCAAATCTATAAAATTTCTGGCGAATTCGTACTACCTATCAACGGCGGCTTGAGGGTGGCTGAAGGGAAGGAAATAGGCGGAAATCATAGTTCCTGCAATTTTAAGTACAGCTTTGCTGTGGCCTCGGCATCGCACCAGGCCCGGTGGGCATCGCTGAGGGGGATTTCAAAATACTCCGTCAGATAGCCCAGCTTGTGACAAGGCAGCTGCTTGGCCTTGAGCCGGGAAAGGGCCAGCGTGTCATCCACCGGATTATCAATGGCCCGGCCCATGTTCAGAAGATCCCGCTCTAAGAATTTGCAGTCAAATTTTGCATTATGGCACACCAGAGGCAGGTTCCCCAGAAAGTCAAGAAACAGGGGCAAAATCTCCCAGATTCTTGGGTGATCCTCCACCATATCGTTGCTGATTCCCGTCAGGGCCACCACTCTGGGTGGAATGGGCCGTCCCGGATTTACCAGCGTGGAAAACCGCTGCACCACTTCCCCATCCAGCACCTTAACCGCACCGATTTCTGTTACGAAGTCCTTGGAGCCGGAGAGACCCGTCGTCTCAAAGTCCAGGGCCACAAAGCTGCGATAGGTGCCATTGCATACGTAATTCATACTATCACCTATAATTATCGTTTTCGTCGATTATAGCATAAAAAACAGGGAAAAGGAAGAAAAACCAGGGCCGAAGCCCTGGTTTTATGGGTTACTCCTGTTCTAAAGCCATTTTCGCTGCATGAGATCCGGCAATGAATCCACTGGACATTGCCCAGGACAGGTCATTGATGATCTGAACCTTATAGCCGGCCATA
>CAZFXB010000152.1:0-5288 GCA_964522835.1 uncultured Oscillospiraceae bacterium | reverse complement strand
ACACCTCATCAGTCAGCTAACGCTGACAGCTTCTCCTCAAGGAGAAGCCTCTGGCGGGTGCAAATGTGGTGGTTTGTACGCAATCCCAAAACCCCACCATGTCATTGCAATTTTGCGGATTCGCCGGGAACTGAAGAATTTTTTACTTGCTTCCCGCACCCTCATCAGTCAGCCTAACGGCTGCCAGCTTCCCCCAGGGGAAGCTATTTTCGCTCCCATTTTTGGTACACAAGATTTTCTATAATGTAGTCAATCAAAGAATTACAGGAGGAAAATAACCATGCGCAGCAACAACATCTACATCAGTGATTTCTTATCCGTCCACACCCCCAGAAAGGCCGCTTCCCGACAGGAATACCTCCGGCAGCTGATGCTCCGGAGGCTCCTGTGGGCAATTATTCCTTATCTTGGGCAGGCCCTGGTGGCCATCATCGCCTGCGGGATTATGTTTCTTGGGATCATGGCCCTTTCCCTTGGCCTGGGAGGTTAAAACACTTGGGTACTGAGGTAATCCTCCGTTGTTTCAGGACGGCGAAGCAGCTTTATGGTTCCGTCTTCGCAGCGAAGATATTCTCCGCACCGGAGCCGTCCACCATACTGGTAGCCCATGGCGTGTCCGTGGGCTCCGGCATCGTGAATCAAAATAATATCTCCCACTTCCAGCGGGGGCAGCATCCGGTTTTCCGCAAATTTGTCTGTATTTTCGCAGACAGCGCCTACCACATCCCATTTTTCTCTGCAATTCGCCCCTTCTTTCCCTGCCACGGAGACATGATGATAGGCTCCGTACATCATAGGCCGCATGAGGTCAGAGGCAGAGGCATCCACACCTGCAAAATTTCGCCCGGTCCGCTTGATATGGTTCACCCGTGTCACCAAAATTCCTCCAGGGCCGGTCACAAAACGGCCAAGCTCTGTATAAAGCCTCAGATTCGAAAGGGCCCCGGAGGCAGTTTTCTCCCCGAATACGGATTTTACCGCCTGCCCCAGCGCCTTTAAATCCACCGCCTTCTCCCCTGGCTGATACGGAATGCCAATACCGCCGGAAACGTTGATATAGGAAACAGGAAGGATTTTTTGAACCTCCAGTGCCAGCTCCAGCAGCATTTCCGTAAGCCTGGGATAGTAATCCGGGTTCAGAGTATTGCCGGACAGATAACTGTGGAGCCCAAGGGATGTTACCCCCTTTTCCTTCAGCTGTCTTGCCCCATCCAGCACCTGCTGGGGGGTAAATCCAAATTTATTTCCTTCCGTCTTGACCTCCGTTTCACCAAAGCGGAATATCCCATCCGGGGTGACCCGGATTCCTACGGTGCCCCGGAGGAGATTGCACTTCTCAAAGTCCTTGATGAGATCAAAGCCATCCAAAATCACGGAACATCCCACCGTTCTGGCCTTCTCCAAATCCTCGTGCCGTGGATAGTTCGGCAGGAACAGAATTTCCTCCGGCAAAAAGCCGCATCTTTCGCAAAGCTCCAGCTCTGCCGCCGAGGAGCACACCACCCCATGCCCCATCTCCCGCAGCAGCTTTAGAATTCCTGCCGTTGGCGTCGCCTTTACAGGGAAGAACTGACGATGGCCCGGATTCCAGGAGAACGCCTGGTTCACTTCCTCCGCAGCCCCCCGGATGGTCTTTTCATCATAGAGGTAGAAGGGCGTGGGCAAACTCTGTGCCAGTTCCTTTATATCGCCCCCGGAGACGAAGGCTTCATCCTTCTCCCCCGGGTCAGCCTCCGGTGCTGGCAGATTCTTGTATAGCTTCACTTTCTCCTTTAATACAACCTGCCGAATATACCGCAGGGTCTCCTTCTCCCCTTTTTCCGACAGCATGGAAAGGATCTCTACCACCTGGGCCTGGGTCTTCGGGTGCATCAGCCGGGAATCCCGGCTTTTTTCCAGGTAATCCAGGGGATCCCTGTCCGTATAGCGTTCTCCGTTATACACTCGACAGGCAGCAATTCGGTCGAGACAAAGCTCCACCATATACTTTGTGGGCATGGGCTGGCCCTCCATGTTGGGGGTTCCCACACCATAATCCGTCCAGTATTCCAGGTGATGTCGATTCCGTCCCTTGTGGTGCATCCAGGCTGTGGAATATCCCAGCACCTCCCGTTCTGAGGCATTGGGACTTCTGGTACCGGAATAGTATTTTGCGCCAATCAAGAACTCCGTCGGAGAATATTTGCTCATATCATGCATCAGGCCCTGACGAATCAGGCCCACCCGAAAGCAATAGCCCATCACCAGCAATTTGTGGTGGGTAATGGTTTTAAAATGTCCAATAAAATTCATGGGTGTCTTCCCTCCCCTTTTAGTATACTAGCCTGGGAGGCTCCTTGCAAGAAAATTTATCGTCCACCGCCATTTTTGGGCAGTGGACGATTTCTTATTCCTCCGTATGTTCTTCCTGGGCCTCAGCAGTCTCGGCTGTTTCCTGGGCCGCCCCTCTGTTTACGTACAGCTCCTCTGGATCGTGATCCCGAAATATCTTGTTATAAAACAGGAAAATCACTGCAAACAGGGCGCACAGGCCCGCCAGAAGCTGGCTGACACGGAGATTGGTGCCCAGCACATAAAGACTGTCGGTGCGAAGCCCCTCGATAAACAGCCGTCCCAGCCCGTACCAACCGATGTACATAACAAACAGCTGCCCATCGCATTTCCGATGCTTGGAGTAAAAATGAAGCAGCACAAATCCCAGCAGATTCCACATAGATTCGTAGAGGAAGGTGGGATGATAGTAGGCGGTGACACCATCTGCGTTCGTCAGCCCCATGCGAAGGAAGCTGTCTGTCAGACCGCCATGGGCCTCCCGGTTGATAAAGTTTCCCCACCGACCAACACACTGACCAATGAGCAGCCCTAAGCCGCCAATATCCAGCATGGGCCCCGTTTTCACCTTTTTCACCTTGGTATAAATGGTCAAGCCAATGGCTGCACCAATAACGCCGCCATAAATTGCAAGCCCGCCTTCCCAAATATAGAGCACCCGGATGGGATCATCCCGGTAAAGCTCCCAGGAGAACAGGCAGTAGTAGGCTCTTGCGCCCACAACCGCCAGAGGCACCGCACAGATCAGCATATCGATGATATTATCCTGGGTAAGGCCAAACTGACTGGAACGTTTCAGCGCATAGCCCACCGCCAGAAGGAATCCCACCGCAATAATGATACCATACCAGTAGATTCCCTTTTGTCCGATATAAAAAGCCACCCGATCCGGATTAAAACTCAGTCCCAAGCTGGGGAAAGAAATCTCACCGTACATCAGTCGCACCCCTTTTCTGAATTTTTGGGTTCAATCACCGACAGCACCGCCAGTTCCGGCAAAACCTGCTCCTGGATCATCTGCCGCACATCCTCCGGGGTGATCTCATCATAGAGCTCCGGGAACTTAAAATAATCGTAGCCATCAAAGTCAGCCACAGCCATCCGGTAACAAATGCCATCAAAGGAATCAAGGCCCCGAATTCTTCTGCCCAGGCTGGAACGCTTCAGCCGCCCAAACAGACCTTCATCCACCCCTTCCCGTCCAATCCGTTCTGCTTCACGGAGGATCTCATCCAGAACCTTTTTCGGGTCGTTGCTGTCTCCGCTCATGCTCATGGTGGCCATGCCCTTGATGGTTCCGTACCCCACAGAGAAGCCGGAATCGATCAGGCCCTCTTCATACATTTTCAGGTACAAGCTGGAGGATTCGCCGCAGAGCACCTCTGCCGCCAGATCTCCCAACACCTCCTGCCGGAACCGTTCCAGCCCCTTGGGAATCTCCGGGCACTTAAATGCAATGGAGAACATGGGCATGGACACTTCCATCTGTCTGGAAACATACTGGGTTTTGGGTGCTTTGGGTTCCTGGGGGCCGTAATTCCGGCTGGACACACCCCCCTTTTCCTTGGGAAGGATCTCCAATGCCAGCTGCTTCACAGTCTCCATTGAAACATCTCCCGCCACACACAGCACCATGTTGGAGGGGTCGTAAAAGGCCCGGTGACAATTCCGCAGTGTCTCGGCCGTAATATCCTGAATGCTCTCCACCGTCCCTGCAATGTTGACCCGCAGGGGATGGTTGTGATACATTGCCGCAAACAGGTTTTCATCCACCTGGGAGCCGGGGTTATCCTCGTACATCTTGATTTCCTGGGCGATGATCCCCCGTTCCTTTTCTACACTTTCCTCGGTAAAATAGCCTGTAGACACAAAGGACAAAAGGGTTCTCAGGTTGTCCTCAAAATCTGTGGTACAGGAGAAGTAGTAGGCCGTCATATTATAGCTGGTAAACGCATTGGGGCTGGCTCCCCGGGCAGAAAACGCCTGCATAGCGTTGCCCTCCGGCATATCGAACATCTTGTGTTCCAGATAGTGAGCCACACCGTCAGGAGAAACATATTCCTGACCATCCAGCATAAATTTGGTGTCGATGGAGCCATAATCCGTGGCAAAAAACGCATATTTCTTCGAAAATCCTGTTTTGGGAGCCAGATAGATCCGCAGGCCGTTGGGCAGCGTCTCCTGCAAAATTTCCTGGCCCAGCCGTTTATAATTCATGGTCTTCATGCCTCTGCCCCCTTTAAGAAATAGATGGTATCCAGCTTCAGCGCCTGTGCCACAGCCTGAATCTCCTCCAGACGCACCAGCTCTATGGCCTTCGCCAAGGATTCCGGGTCATAGCTGTGCCCGCATACAATCCGTCCCAGGTAGAAATCATCCATGCTGTAGGGCGAATCTCCGCTGGAACGGAGGGAGGAGATCAGGCTCTTTCTGGTAGACTCCAGCTCTTCTTCCGTAATCTTTCCCTGCCGGCAATCCTCCAGCTGGGCAAAAATCTCTGCCTTGGCTGTCTCATACTTATTCCCATCTACGCCGGAGGATACCACCATGACCCCCTTGAATGGATCAACACCGGAGGAGGCATAATAGCAAAGGCTCAGTTTCTCCCGCACATTGAGAAACAGTTTGGAGGAAATGCAGCCGCCATAGATTCCGTTCATCATCAAAAGGGCCGGGTACTGGGGATCTCCGTAAGTAATACCGGTGCGGAATCCCATAACCAGCTTTCCCTGGTTTACATCCATGGTCTCCACCAACTCCCTGGGGGCTTCCGGCGCAGATCCCAATTCAGTCCCCACGGATACAATTTCCCCTCTGGGCAGATCTCTGAGCGCATCGGTCAGGTAGCCCTTGACTCTGTGGGCCTCCATGGTTCCGGTGTAGAGGATCTCGATCTGGGATGTCTCCAAAATGCTTCTATAGTGGTGATACAGTCCCTCCGGTGTGATAGCCTGCAC
>CAZFXB010000151.1:0-5308 GCA_964522835.1 uncultured Oscillospiraceae bacterium | reverse complement strand
CGATCCCTTCGTTTCCGTATGTTCCGTAAACCCCTGCATCGGTCTGGAGCAGAAGGTAGAGCGTATGAAGCTGCCCACCAAGGGTGGCAAGAAGGTTGCCATCATCGGCGGCGGCCCCATTGCCATGCGCTGCGCCATGTATCTCCAGGATCGTGGCCATACCCCTGTGATCTACGAGAAGGGCCCCGCTCTGGGCGGCGCCATCATCCACTCCGACTTTGCTGACTTTAAGTGGCCCCTCCGTGACCTGAAAAACTTCCTGATCCACCAGATGGATAAGCGGAACATTGAGGTTCACCTGAACACCGAGGCCACCCCCGACATGATCCGGGAAATGAACTACGATGTAGTCATTGCTGCCACCGGCGCTCAGCCCATGGTTCTGCCCATCCCCGGTGCAGATCCCGAGAAGCTGTTCTTCGCTCAGGAGACCTTTGCACATCCCGAGAAGCTGGGCAAAAACGTGGTTATCATCGGCGGCGGCGAGGTCGGCGTTGAGATCGGCATTTACCTGGGCAAGAAGGGCCACAGCGCCACTGTCCTCGAAATGCGTGACCGTCTGGCTGCTGACTCCACTGCCATTCACTACTACTCCATGCTCCAGGAGGCTTGGGAGAACGAGCCCAACTTCCACAGCATTACCGGTGCAAAGGTTGCTGCCATCAAGGAGGGTGCTGTAGAGTACACCGACAGTGAGGGCAACGTGCAGTCCATCCCTGCTGACTCCGTGGTTATGTCCGCAGGTATGCGTCCGCTCAAGGATGAGGCCCTTGCCTTCTATGGCACTGCTCCCGAGTTCTACATGATCGGTGACTGCAAGAAGGCTGCTACCATCCAGCAGGGTATGCGTTCTGCTTACTCCACTGCAATGCGTATCTAAATTTACTTCAAAACGGCCTGGCAGAGCAATTCTGCCAGGCCGTTTTTGTAAAAAAATCCGGAGCTCAGATTGAACCTGAACTCCGGATCTGTTTATGCCCGTAGAATCATTCCGTAGACCCGGTCAGACTGGGTTCCCGCAAGATGATCGATACCATTTTCTGCTTCAATTATAAATCCGCACTTTTTGTGCAGCTCCAGTGATGGGACATTCTTTTTTGACACATTATCCCGAATCACCACAGGCCCATGCTTCTGTAAATATTCAGCAACCGCCTGCATCAGTTTTGCACCGTAGCCTTTTTTTCGGTGCTCCGGAGCTGTCTCCAGGGCTTCCAGATAATAAAATCCATCCAGCTTGGTAAGTCGAAGGGCGCTGACCCACTGTTCATCTTCCTCCCAGACAAAATACCGATTTCGTGGCTCTTCCAAAAATTCCTTCAGAAAGGCCACAAACCCGAGTTCCTGTTCTCGAATAGCCTCAGACAAATCCTCACGGTCCGGGTAGTTCCACCGGGCGTTGTCCAGACAGCCCTCCGGGTACACGCCCTGCACCAGCCGAAGCATCTCGTCTTCATTCATAGTTTCAAATACCAATAGCATTTTGTTCACCTCAGTGCTGCAGCATTTCCTCCGCACTCATCAGAGTATTTTCTGTAATTTTCGCACCGCCGATGAGCCGGGCAATCTCAGCCTTTCGTCCCTCCAGGTTAAGGGGGGTCACGCTGGTATAGGTTCTCCCCTGTTGTTCTGCTTTAGAAATCAAAAAATGCGTGTCAGCCATGGCCGCAATTTGCGGGAGATGGGTAACACAGAGCACCTGCTTTCCCTGAGACACGCTGTGCAGCTTTTCTGCCACCTTCTGGGCGGCCCGTCCGCTGACACCTGTATCCACCTCGTCAAAAATCATGGTGGGGATATGGTCTTTTTCCGAAAGCACATTTTTCATAGCCAGCATGATTCTTGCCAGCTCGCCGCCAGAGGCCACCCGGTTCATCTGTCGTAGCTCCTCGCCCACGTTGGCGGACATCATAAACCGACAGCTGTCCCCACCGGTCTCCTCCAGATGCTTCAGCGGGGCGATTTCTGCCACGAATTGCACCCGTGGCATATCCAGCTGCCGAAGCTCGGTAACAAGCCGCTGCTGAAATTCCCTGGCTTTTTCCTTCCGTGCCTCTGTCAGCTCTGCCGCCAGAGTCTTTGCAATTTTGGCCTTCTTCCGGAATTCCACCTGAAGCTGGGCAATGGTATCGTCCGATACCTGAATCTCTTCCAGCTCCTTTTGACACTTCGCCATATAATCAAGAATGTCCTGACAGGTGACGCCGTATTTTCTCCGAAGCCGATGAATCACATCCAGACGGCTTTCCACCGCCTCCAGCTCCCCGGGAGAAAAATCAAAGCTGTCCCGCAGATCCCGAACCCGTTCTGCCGCATCAAGAACGCTGTAGCTCAGCTCCTCCACCTGTCGGAATGCCTCCTCCACCTCGGAGGAAACCCCCGCCACCGTGGCCAGGGCCTGCCGTGCAGAAGAAACCAATGCGTTGGCCCCTTCCGTATCATCCCCACCATACAGGGCTCCGGCAGCCTGGCTGAGGGCTGTCATCAGCTTCTCTCCGGATCGCATAATCCGGCGCTTTTCTTCCAGCTCCTCGTCCTCGCCGGATTTTAGCTCTGCCCGGGCAATCTCCTGAATCTGAAAATTCAGCGTTTCAATCCGTCTTTCCTTTTCAGCCTCGTTCATTTGCAGCGAACGAATCTTTTTGCGGATATCATCCATCTCATGGAACGCCTGCTGATACCTTCCGATCAGATCCCAGTGATCTGCGTAGGCATCCAGCATGGAAAGATGATTTGCCTCATCAAAAAGCTGGGCCGAATCATGCTGTCCATGGATCTGAATAAGCTGCTGCCCCAGGCCCCGTAGAATGGAAACAGTCACCGGAATCCCATTGACCCGGCAAACGTTCTTTCCGTCGGCATAAATCTCCCGCTGAATCAGCACTTCGCCCCCCTCGAAGGGCACTGCATTCTCCCCAAACCAGGGGTACTCCGGCACATTTTGGAACACCGCACTGATAAATGCCTTGTTGGCTCCGGTGCGGATGGCATCCCGATAGGCCCGCTGGCCCAGAATGGCAGAAATGGCATCGATCACAATGGATTTGCCCGCACCGGTCTCACCGGTCAGGGCATTAAACCCGGATCGGAACGAAATATCTGCCTGTTCAATGACAGCGATGTTCTCAATGTGCAGCAAATCCAGCATAAAAATTACCTCGCTTTATTGATGATGCCATGGAGCTCATCGCAGAACTCTTTGGCATATTCTCCATCCCGCATAATAACCATTATGGTATCATCTCCCGCAATAGAGCCCACCACATAGGGGGTCTCCATGCCGTCCACAGCGCTGGCCGCAGCGTTGGCCGTACCCGGAAGGGTCTTAATGACCACAATATTCTGGGCATAGTCCAGCTTGATGACACATTCCCTGAAAATATTGTTCAGCCGTGAGAACAGGGATGCCGTCTCATTCTGTGAGACCGTATATCGGTATGCCCCACCGGAAGACAGCTCCTTGACAATCCGCAATTCCTTAATATCTCTTGAAATGGTGGCCTGGGTGCTGCGGAATCCGTTTTCCTCCAGAGCATCCAGCAGCTGCTCCTGGGTCTCAATATCTCTGTCAGCTATAAGTTCTAAAATCTTTGCTTGCCGCTGGCTTTTCATTGTCATTACCCCTGAAATTTATTGTTGAGTACACTGTAAAAGCTCTTATCCTTCACCCGAAGGAGCCGTGTCATCCGGCTGGACATGGTAACCACCACTTCATCGTCCGCATTAAGGCGGAATGCCTTGCCTCCGTCCACAGAAAGGAAGGCGTTTCTCTTGCCAATGCGGCCCACCCGAACCACCACTGTCCGGTTCTTCGCAAGCACAAGGGAGCGAGAAAACATGGTGTGGGCACAAATGGGGGTGATAATGATATTTTTTGCCTCCGGTTCCACAATGGGGCCTCCGGCAGACATGGAATAGGCTGTTGAACCCGTAGGGGTGGCAATGGTAACCCCATCCCCATCAAACTTCATTGCCTCCTGTCCATCACAGAAGATATTCAGATGAATTACCCGGGCCACTGCCCCCTTGGTAATGCAGGCATCATTGAGGCAATTATCCTCGTATATGGTTCTGCCGCTCCGATTCACTGCCACCCGAAGCATCATCCGGTTTTCGATGTGATAGTCATCCTCCACCAGCTTGCTCAAGAGGCCCAATTCATCACACTCCAGCTCTGCCATAAAGCCCATGGAGCCAGTATTGATTCCCAGCATGGGAATATCCCGACTGCCCACCATGCGAGCTGCATGGAGAATGGTGCCGTCACCGCCAAAGCAGACCAGAGCCTGACAGTCCCGCAGAGCCTCTTCCATGGTCACAAGGCGCAAATTCTGGGGCAGCTCATGGTTCCGATCCACATGGAATGGAAGGCAAATCTTTACCTCTGCACCAGCCTCTTTCAGTATCTGCTCCGCAGCCCGGGTGTTTTGATACCCTCGATCCCGATAAGGATTGGGCATCAATGTGATTTTTTTCATAGGATCACCCCTTTAACGCCTCGTGGGCTTCTTCTGCAACGCCCTGTGCAGTAAATTTCTTTGTCTCTACAGGGCACATGGAAAGATGGCCCAGGAATTCAATGTTTCCCTCGGGCCCCTTCACCGGGGAAAAGGTCAGATTCACCACGGTGAAATCAAGCTCCCGGGCCAAAGCCAGGAAGTTTTCCAGCACCTCCACATGAGTCGAAAGCTCTCGCACAACGCCCTTTTTCCCCACCTTTTCCTTTCCGGCTTCAAACTGGGGCTTAATGAGGCACAGCACCTGACCAGTGGGTTTCAGCAGATTCTTGATAACCGGGAGCACCAGCCGCAGGGAAATAAAGCTCACATCCACCACAGAAAGATCCAGCTGCTCTCCCAACTGCTCCGGCGTTACATTCCGGATATTGGTGCGCTCCATAACCACCACACGGTCATCGTTCCGAATCTTCCAATCCAGCTGTCCATAGCCCACATCGATGGCAAAAACCTTTCTGGCTCCCTGCTGCAGCAGGCAATCCGTAAATCCACCGGTGGAGGCACCGGAATCGCTGCAAACGTAGTCAACAGGCTTTACACCGAAGAAATTCAAAGCCTTCTCCAGCTTTAAGCCCCCCCGGCTCACATAGGGGCAGAGCTTCCCACGGATCTCGATCTCTGCCTCCGGATCCACAGCGGTGCCGGGTTTATCTACCCGCTGGCCTGCCACGAACACCAGCCCCTCCATAATGACCGCCTGGGCCTTGGAGCGACTTTCTGCCAAGCCACGGTTTAAAAGTACAACATCAAGTCTCTCTTTTTTCACTTCTCAAAAGCTCCTTTGCGGTTTC
>CAZFXB010000150.1:0-5322 GCA_964522835.1 uncultured Oscillospiraceae bacterium | reverse complement strand
AGCGCCACCTTGCCAAGGTGGAGGTAGCGAGTTCGAGCCTCGTCACCCGCTCCAATCCCCCGAACGCAAAGCGTTCGGGGGATTTTATGCATTTTTCAGGTCTGATTCCACGCAAAACGCAGGAAAATATTCACCAAAAACCTATTGACTTGGTAGGGTATCGGTGCTATAATCAACACCAACCAAAAGGGTAGGAAATAAACCCTGTGGGAAGGTGTATTGATGAGAAAGCTATTCCAGCGGCTCCTGCGGGCCAATTTCCGGTTCGGACGAATGTGATGGTGCGTTTTGTCGAAGCATCACATTTTATAACGAAAGGAAATTACGATTATGTCTTATAAATTTGAAACTTTGCAGCTCCATGTGGGTCAGGAGCAGGCTGACCCGGTCACCGATGCCCGGGCCGTCCCCATTTATGCCACAACCTCTTATGTGTTCCATAATGCGCAGCATGCGGCAGATCGATTTGGGCTCCAGGATGCGGGAAATATCTATGGTCGGCTCACCAACTCCACCCAGGATGTGTTTGAAAAGCGAATCGCCGCACTGGAGGGTGGCGTTGCCGGATTGGCTGTGGCTTCCGGTGCAGCTGCCATCACCTATACCATTCAGGCGTTGGCCAGAGCAGGGGAGCACATTGTGGCCCAGAAGACCATCTATGGCGGCTCTGCCAATCTGCTGGCACACACCCTGCCGCTCTACGGGATCGAGGCGTCCTTTGTAGATGTACATAATCTGGCGGAGGTGGAGGCTGCCATTGCCCAGAATACGAAAGCGATTTACATTGAAACCCTGGGAAATCCCAACTCTGACATTCCCGATATTGATGCTATTGCAGCCATTGCACACAAGCACGGCTTGCCTCTGGTTATCGATAATACCTTTGGAACCCCCTATCTGATCCGGCCCATTGAGCATGGGGCAGATATCGTGGTTCACTCTGCCACCAAGTTCATTGGCGGCCACGGCACCACATTAGGCGGTGTGATTGTGGACGGGGGCACATTTGACTGGGCTGCCTCCGGCAGATATCCCTGGATCTCTGAGGCAAATCCCAGCTACCATGGCGTGAAGTTTACGGAGGCCGCAGGCCAGGCTGCCTTTGCCACTTATATCCGGGCCATCCTGCTCAGAGACACCGGCGCCACCATCTCTCCCTTTGCGGCATTTTTGCTGCTCCAGGGCACTGAGACCCTGTCCCTTCGTCTGGAACGGCATGGCGAGAATACGAAGAAGGTGGTGGAGTTCCTGCGCAATCACCCCAAGGTGGAACATGTGAACCATCCCTCCTTGCCGGATCACCCTGACCACGCCCTTTATGAGAAATATTTCCCCAATGGAGGGGCCTCCATCTTTACCTTCGAGATTAAGGGGGGACAGGAGGAAGCCTTCCGTTTCATTGACAGCCTAAAGATATTCTCTCTGCTGGCCAACGTGGCCGATGTGAAGAGCCTGGTGATCCATCCTGCCACCACCACCCATAGTCAGCTTACGGAGGAAGAGCTGCTGGACGTGGGCATTAAGCCCAACACCATACGGCTGTCCATCGGTACGGAACACATCGATGATATTTTGGAAGACCTCCAGCAGGCCTTTGACAGTATCGAATCAATTTGAAAAGGAGAACGAATATGAATAAGCTCTGTAATGCATCCTGTATGATGTGTACCTGTATGTGCCGGTACGCAGGGCTTGCTGCGGCAAAATCCAGCCCGTTCTCCCAGTTTGTATGCTAGAAATGCCCGTTTTAGCATAATTTCCCGGGAGGCTCGTTGGAGCCTCCCGGTTTTTTTATACTGGGCTGTCACGGATGGTTTCTTTACGGGATAAAATGATGAGAGGTGTTTTTGTGTGGGACTTAATCTTTCGTTTATAAGGACGCACATTCCATTGTATGTGGAGGCAGCGGGGCTGACGGTGCAAATTGCTTTTTGGGGAATACTGCTGGCTCTGGGTACTGGGATTTTTTGCGCAGTGGTGCGGTATTATCGAATCCCAGTGCTGGCTGGGCTGGTTGGGGGCTATATTGAGTTGAGCCGGAATACCCCGCTGCTGGTACAGCTGTTCTTCCTGTACTTTGGACTGCCCAAGGCCGGGCTCCTGTGGTCCGCAGAGACCTGCGCTGTGGTTGGGCTTGGCTTTTTGGGCGGCAGCTATATGGCCGAGTCATTTCGAAGCGGGCTGGAAGCGGTAGAAAAGTCCCAGCTGGAGGCGGCAAAAAGTCTGGGGATGGGAAAGCTCCTTACTATGAAGGAGGTTCTTTTGCCCCAGGCACTGGTTACGGCATTGCCTGGAATTGGGGCCAACGTGATTTTTCTGATAAAAGAGACATCGGTGGTCAGCGGAATTGCGTTGGCAGATTTGATGTATGTGACAAAGGATCTCATTGGACTGTACTATGAGACAGAGGAGGCTCTTTTGATGCTGGTGGGCGCTTATTTGGTGATCCTGCTTCCGGTGTCACTGGGGGCCAGCGTGTTGGAAAGGAGGCTCCGGCATGGAGGGGGCGGGAATTGAACTGCTGTTTTTGGGGAAGAATTTTCTGCGGCTGTTGGGAGGTCTGTGGGTCACCCTGAAAATCAGCCTGATTTCTGTGGCACTTTCCCTGCCGCTGGGGGTGCTTTTTGGATTGGTGCTCCGTGGGAAGAACCCTGTTGTTCGGGGAATATCTCGGGTCTATCTGGAGTTTATCCGAATTATGCCTCAGCTGGTGCTGCTGTTTATTGCCTACTTTGGGGTAACAAGAGCCTTTGGATGGAACCTGTCCCCGGAAGGAAGCAGTATTCTGGTGTTTACACTGTGGGGCACCGGAGAGCTGGGCGATCTGGTACGGGGGGCACTGGAAAGCATCCCCCAACATCAGTATGACAGTGCAAAGGCGTTGGGAATGAATAATATGGAGACATTTTCGGCGGTGATCTTGCCCCAGACTTTGCGGCGGCTGCTCCCTCCCACCATCAATCTGATGACCAGAATGATAAAAACCACCTCTCTGGTGGTGCTCATCGGCATGACAGAGGTGCTGAAGGTGGGAAAGCAGATTATTGATGCAGGTCGGTTTGATTATCCCACCGGTGCGCTGTGGGTCTATGGTACTGTTTTTATATTGTATTTTCTGGTTTGCTGGCCGATTTCCAGACTGGCTGGGGTGCTGGAGAAGCGTTGGAGGTAATGGGCGTGGAAAAGAACGTGCAGCTGGATGTTAAAAATTTAAAAAAGCGGTTCGGAGAAGAATGGGTGCTGGAGGGAATTGATCTGACGGTGCATCAGGGGGAGGTGGTGGTGGTACTGGGGCCTTCGGGATGCGGAAAAAGCACCCTGCTCCGGTGTTTGAACGGTCTGGAGTCCTGCACCGAGGGGACAATTTTGCTGGATGGCCAGCCGCTGGTGGCCGATAGCCGGGAAAGTACCTTGCAAAGGCAGAAAATCGGTATGGTGTTTCAAAGCTATGATCTGTTTCCCCACAAGAATATTCTGGACAATGTGACCCTGGCTCCGGTCAAGGTACAAAAAAGGCCCCGCAGGGAAGCGGAGCGGGAGGCAGAGGCCCTTCTTCGTCGGGTGGGGCTCTGGGAAAAAAGAAGGGCCTATCCCCGGGAACTGTCCGGAGGGCAGAAGCAGCGGGTGGCAATCGTGCGGGCGTTGATGATGCACCCGGAGGTGATGCTCTTTGACGAGGTGACAGCGGCGCTGGATCCGGAGATGGTTCGGGAAGTGCTGGATGTGCTGCTGGAGCTGGCCGCAGGGGGGATGACCATGGTAATTGTGACCCATGAGATGCAGTTTGCCCGGGCCATAGCGGATCGTGTCATTTTTTTAGAGAAAGGCCGGATCGTGGAGGAGGGATCTCCGGCGCAGTTCTTTTCCGCACCAAAGACGGAGCGGGCCAGAGCGTTCCTGAATACCTTCTCCTACGAAAAAATGAGATCAAATTCTTGAAAGAAGGAATCGGTTATGAAGCGGAAGAATTTTGTAAAGAAGCTGGTTACGCTGGGGCTGTTTGCGGTTGCGGCGTTGGGGCTGCTGTTCGGATGCGGCGGAGAGACAGACGGTGGATCCGTCAACGGAGATACGTTCCGCAGTCTGGAGGAAATCAAAAGCAGCGGCAAGCTGGTGGTGGGGGTATTTAGTGACAAGGCCCCCTTTGGTTACGTGGATGAAAACGGAGACTACCAGGGGTATGATATATATTTTGCGGAGCGTTTGGCTCAGGATCTGGGGGTGGAGCTCCAGTATGTGTCCACAGACCCTGCCAGTCGGGTGGAGTATGTTGCCACAGGCAAGGTGGATGTGGTGCTGGCGAACTTTACGGTCACAGAGGAGCGGGCACAGCAGGTGGATTTTGCATCTCCCTACATGAAGGTTATGCTGGGTGTGGTGTCTCCTGAGACGGCACCTGTTACCGATGTTGGGGAGCTGACCGGGAAGACGCTGATCGTGGTGAAGGGCACCACTGCGGAGACCTATTTTGAAAAGAACTACCCGGAGCTTTCTCTGCTCAAGTATGACGAATATGCCGATGCCTATAATGCATTGCTGGACGGTCGTGGAGATGCTTTTTCTACAGACAATACAGAGGTGCTGGCCTGGGCTATGTCCAATCCGGGCTATACCGTGGGTATCGATGGACTGGGCAATGCAGATACCATTGCCCCTGCTGTTGCCAAGGGCAATACCACGGTGTTGGAGTGGCTTAATCAGGAAATTGCGGCGCTGGGGGAGGAGAATTTCTTCCACGCTGATTACCAGGCTACCCTGGCCCCTGTGTACGGAGATGCGGCGGACCCGGAGGCGCTTGTGGTAGAGGGCGGCAAGGTTGAATAAGAAATCGTGAGCAATAGCCGCAGACACTGGGAAACCAGCGTCTGCGGCTTGCTGCAATGTTATGGATTTGGTGTCACATCTACCACAGTCAGGATGTTTTCCTGTACTTGAAATTTCACATCCATACCCCCAAAGGCCATGCCATAGATTCGGTCAGGGGCGTTTTGGTAGGAGGGTCTGGGGTCGTGGGTCAGGGTGGCGGTCAGAGCCTCCCGGTGTTCTGCTGGGACACGGCGCAGAAGTTCCTCCGGAAAGTTGACGGTCAGGAGAAAGTCTCCGGCCTGATCGGTGAAGCCGCCGGTGGCCTCCGGGTGGCAGTCGGCGTAGGGAATGTAGGGCTTTATGTCGAAAATGGGGGTGCCGTCCATCAGGTCGGCTCCTGCTACGGTGATAATGGGCCCACGATCTGTGTGTTCTGTGACAGAGATGATCTTTACGCAGGACAGCCCCAATTCGTTGGGCCGGAAGGGGGAGCGGGTGGCAAAGACACCCATGCGG
>CAZFXB010000149.1:5281-5401 GCA_964522835.1 uncultured Oscillospiraceae bacterium | reverse complement strand
AGGTTACCGGTAAGAGAATGACCATCGCAGCATTCCCCTTCCGCTGCGAGATGGCTGACGGCGGCTTCGTTCGTCTGGTTGCTTGGGAAGAGGGCTCCTTCTAATTAGTGAGCTTGTTGC
>CAZFXB010000149.1:0-5181 GCA_964522835.1 uncultured Oscillospiraceae bacterium | reverse complement strand
TGAGGCATACGGATTGCCACACCAGTGGAGCGGACTGGTTCGCAATGACAGATGCGTTTCATCAGCAAGAGCCGTGTTTGAGGGCTCCTTCTAATTAGTGGGCTTGTTGCTGAGGCATACGGATTGCCACACCAGTGGAGCGGACTGGTTCGCAATGACAGATGCACTTTGTCAGCAAGAGCCGTATTTGAAGGCAACTCTATTAAATAACCAAATTTCATACAAGCCGGAACCAACCCTTCCGGCTTGTATGTCCCTGTTTGGGACCATTAGAGGAAAGAAAGAGGCTTTTGACTATGAAAACCTTACAGGATATTAAGAAAATTGCTGTGCTGGGTGCTGGAACCATGGGCCCCGGCATTGCGCAGACCTACGCCATGGGCGGCTATCAGGTCACCATGTGGACCCGCAGTGCATCTACCCGGGAAAAGGCTGAAAATGCGCTGAGAGTTCAGCTGGAGACCTTCCAGGCTGAGGGGGAGCTTCAGGAGGATCTGGAGACCATTCTGGGCCGAATCTCCTTTGCTTCCACCGTGGAAGAGTGTGTGGCTGGTGCTGACTTCATCCAGGAGACCATCGTGGAGAAGCGGGATGCCAAGGAATCCCTCTATGCCCAGCTGGCTGAGATTGTGGAGCCCGATGTGATTATCGCCTCCAACACCTCCGCCATGAATATTTTTGAGGTTGTGCCTGAAAAGCTGCTGCCCCAGCAGATCATCTGCCATTGGTATGCGCCTCCCCAGCTTATTCCTCTGGTCGAGGTGGTAAAGAGCGAGCAGGCACCCCAGGAGATGGCTGATGTGGCCATGGAGCTGCTCAAGAAGTGCGGCAAGACTGCCGTCCTGATGAAGAAGTTCATTCGGGGCTACATTGTCAACCGGCTTCAGCAGTGCCTGAACCAGGAGGTATTCTATCTTCTGGAGCATGGCTACTGTGATGCAGAGGCTCTGGATCTGGCCTGCAAGGCCAGCTTCATTCCCCGTGCCGTTGTTTTGGGGCTGTGCAAGCGGATGGACTTCGGCGGCGTAGATATGACCGCCAACAACTTCCGGAACCACAGCTATGAGATGCCCCATCCTCCCAAGGAGGAGTCTGTGCCCCATATCCTTGAGGACATGGTGGAGCATAACGAGCTGGGCATCAAGACCGGCAAGGGCTTCTATGACTACTCCGGTGTGGACATTGAAGAACTGAAGGCCAAGCGGGATAAACAGCTCTTTGAGGTGTTCCGTGTGGCGAAGAAGTTCCTGGACGACCCGGTTTAATCCGATTTCCCTTCGTACCTCCGTTTTTCTCGGCATGAGGCATGCCCGCCCCAACCCCTGAGGAAAAGCCGGAGGCACGAAACAAGAGAAAGGACAAAACATGGATCTGGTTTTGTTTTCCGGCTATGCACGGCTGCCCTCTAACACCACTGCCCAGAAGTTCTATGAGGAGCTTGCTATGGTGGCGGTGATCGATATGAATACCGGCGTGATCCACAATGTGGAATGCACCATGGTGACGGGCCTTGCCAAGGATTTTGTAAGAGATCTGATCGTGGGCTACGATATGAACCGTGGTGTGGAGGAGCTCCTCAAAACGCTGGAGTATAAGTATCAGGGGCACCTGAAAAAGGCACTGGCCAGTGCCGTTAAAATGATCGGCACCCAGTATGGGGAGCTGGTCAAGAACAAAGAGCAATAAAGCAAAGCTGTTTTGGTAAATATCTGCTGCCTTCCCGGCAGTAGATCCCTTGCTTAAAAGCCGGCTGGACACAGGGGCACCCCCTGGGTCTGGTCGGCTTTACCCTTTTTTAGAGATTAGTGAGATTGGGAGTAATTTGAGATGGACATTTGGATGATTGTTGGCCTGGTGATTACCATTGGGCTGATTCTGGGACTGAGTATTTTCTCCGGTACCCGGGGAAAGGCCGGAAGCGGCAAAAACGGTATGGCAGTCACGGCGGGTATTATTATGGGCACCCTGGTGGGCGGCTCCTCTACAGTAGGCACGGCCCAGTTGGCCTATAACTATGGCATGAGTGCCTGGTGGTTTACCCTGGGCGGCGGTATTGCATGTCTTGTGCTGGCGCTGGGGTTTGTAAAGCCCTTCCGCAGCACCCACTGTGCCACCCTGGTGGAGATTGTGGAGCATGAGTATGGCGCTGCTGCCGGTATTGCAGCCTCCATCTTAAACTCGGTGGGCACATTCATCAATATTATCTCCCAGCTGATTGCAGCCACGGCGGTCATTGCGGTGCTGTTCCCGGATATGGGACTGGTGCCGGAGCTGCTGATCTCTGCTGGATTTATGATCCTGTACGTGGTGTTTGGCGGAGCCAAGGGTGCCGGTATGGTGGGCATTTTAAAGCTTGCCCTGCTGTACATTGCCATGATCGGCTGCGGTGTACTGGTGCTGGTGTATACCGGAGGCATCGATGGCTTTGTTGCCATGGTTCACGGCATTGATAATCCGGAGGGCGTTCACTTCTTTAGCCTGCTGGCCCGGGGCGCCGGAAAAGACATTGGTGCATGTCTTTCCCTGGTGTTTGGCGTACTTACCACCCAGACCTATGCCCAGGCGGTGATCTCCTGCAAGTCTGACAGCACCAGCCGGAAGGCTGCATTGGTCAGCGCCTGCATGATTCCGCCCATTGGCATCGGCGGCATTCTGGTGGGCCTTTATATGCGGGCCAACTATCCCGGCATTGCGGCCAAAACGGCCCTGACCACATTTGTTATGGAGCATATGCCCTCGGCTCTGGCTGGTATTGTAATGGGGACCCTGTTTATTGCGGTGGTAGGTACCGGTGCAGGTCTGGCACTGGGTATTTCCTTCATTGTCAACAAGGATATTATTAAGAAAATCACCCACAAGCTGGATGGAAAGCCCGGACTTGAGGCCATTGTGGGCAAGTCCATCACCGCTGCTGTGCTGCTGCTGGGATGCCTGCTGTCTGCCGGCCCGCTGGGGGACACCATTTTGCAGTTTGCCTTTATGTCCATGGGCCTCCGGGGCTCTGTGGTGCTGGTACCCATGTGCTGTGCTCTGTGGCTGTCGGGAAGGATCCCACACAAATACGCTATGATCTCTATTATTGTATCCCCACTGCTGGTGCTGATTTTTGGTATACTGAATGTGCTGCCCTTTGATGCGCTGTTCATCGGCATCGCCGCCTCGGTGGTGATTATGGAAGCAGGATTCCTGGCGGGGAAGAAACAGCATACGCTTGCTTAATGCTTTGGGAACGGCCTCCGGCCGTTCCTTTTGCTGTTGCATCGGTGCGGGAATAACAAAACCTTCCCCTGGGGGAAGGGGGACCGCCCTGAAGGGGTGGTGGATGAGGGACTGGTACGTACTCGCCGGAATCTGTGGGGGATTGTAGCTACTTCCTGCCCCTCTCAGTCAGCCGGACGGCTGACAGCTCTCCCCGAAGGGGCGAGCCCAGACTGGTGCAGATTTGGTGGTTTGTACGCAGTCCTTGAACTGCACCAATGCAAAAAACACTTGCCCCCGGGCTGGGGGCTGTTGTATAATGGAGCAAAGAGAGGTGAAAGTCCATGATTAACGAGGCGTCTATTAAATGTTTTCTTGTGCTGTGTGAGACCCTGAGCTTTACAGAAACGGCCCGGGTTCTCTATATGACCCAGCAATCCGTCAGCAAGTATATTGCCAAGCTGGAGGAAGATCTGGGCTTTCCTCTGTTTCTTCGGACGCATCACTATGTGACCATGACCCGGGCGGGGGAGAATTTTTATCACCTGTTTTCCCGGTTTCAGGAGGAGTATGGGCGAGTGCTGGAAGATACCCGGCAGTATTATAATGAAATACGGAATTCTTTGCATATCGGCTATCTGGAGTGGCTGGATTTGTCCGCTGGGATTGGAAAGGCCCTGAAAGAGATGAAGGAAGAAAGCCCGGAGCTGGAATTCCAGGGGGAGAAGCACCCGCAGTATGAGCTGAACGAGCTGTTTTTGAACCGAAAACTGGATCTTATCATTACCTATCGGGAGTTTGCCCCCAAGGAGCAGGGGATAAAGAGTATGAAGGTGCTGGATACGCCCCTGGTGCTTCTGGTGCCTCCGGATCATCCCAAGGCAGTACCGGGGGCCACTGCCGAGGATTTTAAGGGGGAGCCCTTTATTAAGGCGGCGGCTTCTCAGGAGGCACTGTCTGAGAGCAAGGCCCGGGCCCGGCGACAGTGCCGGGAGCTGGATTTCCATCCCTCCAAGATCATTATCTCCCCTAATCTGGAGTCTGCCTATATGGCGGTGGAGCTGGGGCAGGGGGTTATGGTGTCCACCATGCTCAGTCGGGTTACCCTGGGAAATCACCTGAAATTCTATCCTGTGGGAACCAATGAGGAGCTGCTGTGCTTCTGGTATGAGCAGCAGGAAAACCCGGCGGTGGAGCGGTTTGCGCAGTGTTTGGCCGCAAAAGAAAATCACTGATATACGAATATAATGTATCCAGGGGTGCAGTCTCAGATATGGGACTGCACCCTTTCTATTCTGCATGATACGGGAAATGATTTTTTGAAAAAGTATGAGAGAGGTATGAAATTATTTGTCAAATAATAGGTGAAATGGGTTGCAATTAGGGGATAATTGTTATACAATGGAATGGTAAAATGCTGATATTGGGGAAATTTTGACTGGGATATGGTGGAACTCCAGGCAAGGATTACCCAAAAAACAGCGAAAAAATTGGAACGTATATCCGCATTATCCTTGATGTGGAAGGATGGCTGGGGGCCTGAACCCAGGAAGCGGACATACGTAAGTATGAGAAAGGAGAATGAGACATGGAGAATAACCCGTTGAAGCGCCTGTTAGCAATGGTTCTTACAATCTGTATGCTTGTTACCATGGTTCCCACAGGCGTTTTCGCTGCGGATACAGATGTCTCTTACGTGGACGAAGCGTCCTACGTGGATGAAGCTCCCTACGTAGAGGACGACTCCCATGTGGACGAGGATCCTTATGTGGATGAGGACCTCTACATAGAGGAAGAATCCTACGTAGACGAGGATCCCTATGTGGAGCCGGAAGAATTCCTGACCACCTATGGGCTGGATGAGGGCATTGCGGTGCAGTCTGTTGAGAACAGTGGCCCGCTGAGCGATTGGCAGCCGGACATGGAGTGGAATGCAGAAGGAACCGTAGTAAATATCTATTCCGGCAGCGCAAACCTGAAAAA
>CAZFXB010000148.1:0-5462 GCA_964522835.1 uncultured Oscillospiraceae bacterium | reverse complement strand
GTTTATGACTGTGACCAAAGGCCTCCAGGGTTACCTGAAGCTCCACCTCGGCCTGCCGGTTGATGGATACAAACTGGTTGTGCTGAAGCTTAATAATGTTGCCCTGGAGCTCCGATACGATCTGAGCCACCCGGACAAGCTCGCCGGGGCGATCCGGCAGCAGCACGGAGAAGGTGAATACCCGACCACGACGGATCAGGCCATGCTGCACCAGACAGCTCATGGTGATAACATCCATATTGCCGCCGGAGAGAATGGGAACGACACATTTGCCCTTGCAGTCGATGTGCTGGAGGGCGGCCACGGTCAGAAGACCGGAATTCTCCACTACCATCTTGTGCTTTTCCATCATGTCCAGGAAGGTGTCTACCAACTCGTCATCCTCAATGGTGATGATCTCATCCACGTTTTCACGAACATAGGGATACACCTTGTCGCCCACGGTTTTGACGGCTACGCCGTCGGCAATGGTGGAGACATTGTCCAGGGTGACGGGGTGACCTGCGTCAAAGGCGGCCTTCATAGAGGCGGCTCCTACAGGCTCAACGCCGATGACCTTAACGTTGGGATTTAAGAGCTTGGTCAGGGTGCTGACACCGGCAGCCAGACCGCCGCCTCCGATGGGCACCAGAATGATATCCACATCGGGAAGATCCTTGAAAATCTCATAAGCAATGGTGCCCTGGCCTGTGGCTACGGTGAGATCGTTGAAGGGGTGGACGTATGTAAGTCCCTGCTCCTCAGAAAGCTTTGCGGCAATGGCGGCGGATTCGTCGAAGCAGCTGCCCTCCATGACTACCTTGGCACCATAGTCCTTGGTGTTGTTTACCTTTACCAGGGGGGTGGTGGTGGGCATAACGATGGTGGCTTCTACACCGGCCTTCTGGGCGGCAAAGGCCACACCCTGGGCGTGGTTTCCGGCGGAGGCGGTTACAAGGCCACGGGCCTTTTCTTCCTCTGTCAGCGTGGAGACCTTATAACAGGCACCACGAACCTTGTAGGCACCTGTGACCTGCATATTTTCGGGCTTAATGTAGATCTGGCCCCCGGTGAGCTTGGAGTAGTAGGGGCTGTAGATCAGGGAGGTGTCAGAGAGCACGCCGGAGAGCAGATCTCTTGCCTCACGGAATTCGGTGAGTGTCATCATAAAAATAAACCTTCTTTGTGTTCAAGTAGAAGATGCGGCAGGGCTCCTTCCCTGCCAACACTCTTTAAAGTATAATATGTTTTTTGAAAGGTGTCAACTGTCCACAATAATTCTTGACAGGAAAAGCCGAATGCGGTAAAATGACAGTCAGAAAGGTGAATTTGGTTGGATTTTAAATCTGCGCCTGGCGTAATTTTAAATTACATCCATTTGGCTGATAAAAGGAGATAGCACTATGGAAGAAAAAATTCCTGAACTGACCCTGACCCCTGACTTTGATATGGCTCCGGAGACGGAGATGGCCCCGGTGGTGGAGGCCGAGCCCCAGAAGCCTGCTGGCCCCGATCTTTCCGGCCTTAGCCCGGCAGAGCAGAAGGCTGTGCTGGATTTTGCGGAGAAGATCGATTTGAGGGACTCCGGCGTTGTGCTCCAGTACGGCGCAGCAGCCCAGAAGAACATTGCGGATTTTTCCGAATCCACTCTGAATGCAGTTCGAACCAAGGATCTGGGGGAACTGGGGAATATGGTCACGGATCTTGTGACCGAGCTGAAGGGCTTCTCCGCCCGGGAGGAGGAGAAAAAGGGGCTCTTTGGGCTGTTTAAAAAGACCTCCAACAATCTGACCGCCATGAAGGCCAAGTATGAAAAGGCCGAAGTAAATGTGGACAAGATTGCGGAGGAGCTGGAGCAGCATCAGCTGGTGCTGATGAAGGATGTGGCTCTGCTGGATCAGATGTACGACAAAAATCTGGAATATTTTAAGCAGCTTTCCATGTATATTCTGGCCGGCGAGAAAAAGCTCCAGGACGAGCGTACCACCACCCTGGCAGGGCTGTATGACAAAGCTAACGCTACGGGTCTGCCGGAGGATGCCCAGGCGGCCAACGACTATGCCGCTCTCTGCGATCGCTTCGAGAAGAAGCTCTATGATCTGAAGCTGACCCGTCAGATCTCCATCCAGATGGGGCCTCAGATTCGGATGATCCAGAATAACAACACCATGATGACGGAGAAGATCCAGACCTCTCTGGTCAATACCATCCCCCTGTGGAAGAGCCAGATGGTTTTGGCCCTGGGAATCTCCCACTCCAAGCAGGCCATGGAGGCCCAGCGGGCCGTGTCCGACATGACCAATGAACTGCTGAAAAAGAACGCAGATATGCTGAAAATGGCTACCATTGAGACCGCCAAGGAGTCGGAGCGGGGAATCGTGGATATTGAGACTCTGCAGCACACCAACGAGAGCCTGATCTCTACCCTGGATGAGGTGATGGCAATTCAGACCGAGGGCCGCCAGAAGCGGCGTGAGGCCGAGGTGGAGCTTCAGCGGATCGAGGGCGAGCTGAAGCAGAAGCTGCTTGAAATTCGCAAATAAGTAAATCTATGGAGCCGTCCCCATTGGGGAGGGCTTCATTTTCAGGAGGAAAAATGCTATGTGGATTTTATTTGCCTTTGGATCCGCCTTTTTTGCCGGTGTGACCTCCATACTGGCCAAGTGCGGCATTCGGAAAACAGACTCCACTGTAGCCACAGCCATTCGTACCATTGTGGTACTGATGTTCTCCTGGCTTATGGTATTTGTAGTAGGTTCCCAGAGCGGAATCGGCAGCATCGAAGGAAAGACTCTGCTGTTTCTGATTCTGTCCGGTTTGGCCACCGGCGGCTCCTGGCTGTGCTATTTTAAGGCACTGCAGCTGGGAGACATCAATAAGGTGGTTCCCATTGACAAATCCAGCACCATACTGACCATCGTGCTGGCATTTCTGTTCCTGCATGAGGGCATCAATCCCGCCAAGATCATCGGTGTGGTGCTCATTGCTGTTGGTACATTTCTGATGATCGAGAAAAAACAGGGCACAGAACCAGGCGTAAAGGGGTCAAGTTGGCTTCTGTATGCGGTGGGCTCTGCGGTGTTTGCCAGCCTGACCTCTATTTTGGGAAAGGTGGGCATTTCCGGGGTGGAGTCCAATCTGGGTACGGCAATCCGCACCGGGGTGGTGCTGGTGATGGCCTGGGTTATGGTATTTGCCACCGGGAAGCAGCATACAATAAAGGAAATCCCCAAAAATGAGTTGGGCTTTATCTGTCTGTCGGGCCTTGCCACCGGGGCCTCCTGGCTGTGCTATTACAAAGCCCTGCAGGATGGACTTGCCAGCATTGTGGTGCCCATCGACAAGCTGAGCATTCTGGTGACCATCGCCTTTTCCTATGTGGTGTTCCACGAAAAGCTGACCAGGAAGGCAGCTGTGGGACTGGCAGGAATTGTGGCAGGAACTCTGATGATGCTGCTCTGACATAGAATGACCGCCCAGACTTCAAGGAAGAAGCCTTGGCGGTCGTTTTTTTGTTACAGAATAATCTGATAGATCATAATAAAGTGGCAGATGCTGCCCAGCAGGATAAACACGTGGAATACCTCGTGGCAGCCGAAGTATTTGTTGTTCCGGCCCGGCCATTTCAGTGCGTAGAGCAGACCGCCGATGGAGTACATAATGCCTCCGACCAAAAGCATGAAGAAAGATTGGGGGTTCAGCACCTGGTGCAGGGGAGACAGGGCAAATACAGCAGTCCAGCCCATGACCAGGTAGATAAGTGCGGTGAGAAGTCGGGGCATATTGATCCACAGCAGGGTGAAGGCGCCGCCCAGAATGGCCATGGCCCAGATGATGGTCAGCATGACCTTGCCGGAGATCATGCCGCCCAGAGAAATGGTGCAGATGGGGGTGTAGGTTCCGGCGATGAGAAAGTAGATCATCACGTGATCCAGCTTTCTTAAAAAGATCCGTCCCTTTACATTGGTGTAGAGGGAGTGATAGACGGTGCTGGCGGTGTAGAGGCACAGCATACTGATGGCATAGATGGACACGGATGTGACAGTGAGAGAGGATGCACCCATGGAAATGGTCATGTGCAGCAGAACGGCCAGTGCCAGAAGTGCGAAAACAATGCCAATGCCGTGGGTCAATGCGGAGAAGAAGCGAAGCCCGTCATAGGGATTCCGACCCTTTTCGCTGAGTTTTTCTTTCATGGGATTACCTCCTGAATTCATTTTGTACCCTGAGTATACAACGAAAAACACAAAACGTCAATACAAATATTGTGAAATGTAATTATTAAAATTATATTCAAATGCACACATAGGGTATCCCGATGAAGGAGGAAATATACAAACTTAAGGAATTGTTTCCCGAAGGCACCACTGGAGTACGGGAATGAAATCAAATTCATCCAATACCTCTGGGAAATAGCCGCTGCATGGGCTGATGAGCTCGCCGTCCACCTTTACGACGGCGTGGGTAACGGTTCCGGTTTCGTCCCGGGTGAGGAAGATTCTGTAGAATCTTGTGTTGTGAACATCTCCCTCCGGGAACCCCAGGGCATCGCCCATGGAGAAGAGCTGGCTGTGGGTGCATTTTCTGCCCAGCAGGGCCTCTGTAAGGCGGGCGTTGTAGTTGGTGTCCATTCCGAATCACTTCCGATACATATATAATATGTATGTATTGTACCGGAACTGGGGCAGAATTGCAATCAGGAAAGGGTCAGCTCCAGAATGCGGCAGATTCTGTCCTCCTGCTGTACCCGCAGGGTATAAAGCTGATCCGGGGCCAACGGGCCCAGATAGAATTGACCGCTATCATCGGTGGTGGTGGAGCAGAGCAGAGTACCGTCCTGATGCCGAAGCAGCAATACCAGGGCGTCGGCCAGAGGGGTGCCGCCAGGGGAGAGGACAGTTCCGGCGATGAGAGCGGATTCCTCCCGGGGCAGAGAAACGGTGGTCTGGATCACCTCTCCGGGCTGTGGCTTGATGTGGCAGGTGTATTGACCCATAAAAATCCCTCCAATTTGATGAAATCCTATCTCATCCTATGCAAAAACCGTGAAAGTGCTCTTGAAGGATGGGGGAAATTGTGATAAGATAAAAAATACGAAACATCGCCTCCGGTGGGGGCTGTCAGATAACGCACTTGCGTGAAAGGATGAAATGTAATGGCTAAGGAAAAAAAGGTTGAGCAGATCACCGATATGGAGGTAGATTTTGCCCAGTGGTTTACCGATGTGTGCAGAAAGGCGCAGCTCATCGACTACTCCTCCATCAAGGGTATGTTCATTTATCGTCCCTATGGCTACGCCATCTGGGAGAATATTCAGCATATTATGGACGCTGAGTTTAAGAAAGTGGGTGTGGAGAATGTGTACATGCCCATGCTGATTCCCGAAAGCCTGCTCCAGAAGGAAAAGGATCACGTAGAGGGCTTTGCGCCTGAGTGCGCCTGGGTCACCTATGGCGGCAACGACAAGCTGGAGGAGCGGTACT
>CAZFXB010000147.1:0-5490 GCA_964522835.1 uncultured Oscillospiraceae bacterium | reverse complement strand
TGTAGAGAAGGGCACCGTCAATATTTCGGAAGAAGTTGTAGCAGCCATTGCGGCCCTGGCCGTCAGCGAGGTGGAGGGTGTCTATGGACTGGCTTCCAGCTTTACTGCGGATATCGCTGAAATGCTGGGCAAGAAAAATCTTTCCCGGGGTGTTCGGCTTACCATTGAGGATTCTGTGGTGACGGTAGAGGCGTTTGTGGTGGTGACCTACGGCTACGAGATTCCCCAGGTGGCCCGGGCCATTCAGGACAATGTGATCTCTGCTGTGGAGTCTATGACAGGTCTGAAATGCCAAGCGGTGAATGTGGATGTATGCGGCATCAGCGCACCGAAGACGGAAAAGTAAAAATGAGAACTGCGGCGTACTCCCAATGTCTGGGGTACGCCGCTTTTATATGTATTTAATGGAAATTAAATGGATAAAAATGTTTTGAAAATGAAATAAAAAATATGTTTCTTGCGGAATAAACAAAAAATAGGATAAAAAACGTTATAAAAACATAAAAACTGCAAGAAAATGAAATTACAGCGTCACTTCTTCTTGACACTAAAGTACTACAGTGCTATAATCCCACCATCAAAAACCAATGGAGAGGGGCTGATGGCAGTGAAAGGAATTCTGGTGGCATTTCCAGGAGAGAAAACTCGCACATACATAACTGGGGTGTTGGAACACATGGGGATAACCGTGGAGGCGGCCTGTGGAACCGGCGTTGAGACCATCAGTCATGCAAAAAGTATGAAAAGCGGCATTCTCCTGGCGGGAGAGGGACTACTGGATATGACGGCCCAGGATCTGCGGGACAGCTTACCTAGGGGATTTTATATGATCCTGCTGGCTCGGCCTTCGGAACTGGAGGAGTGTCAGGGCGAGGTGACCAAGGTAGCGGCTCCAGCAACGGAGCAGGTGCTGGTGGATGCAGTGTTGGGGGTGCAGCAGACGATTGCACAGAAGGCGGCTGCGGTGCCCCAGCGTTCTCCAGCGGACAAGGCCCTGATCGCAGAGGCGAAGGCCCAGCTGATGCACCAGAAGGCGCTTTCTGAGGAGGAGGCTTACCGCTTTATTCAGAAGCTCAGTATGAATATGGGATACAAAATGGTGCAGACAGCACGGGAGATTTTGGCTGGACAGATAACCGCATGAGAGATATATCAGGGACGCAGGCGAGATAAGGCTTGCGTCCTTTTTTTGGCTATCTTTTTGGTGGATTCTGTGATACACTAGCTTCATCTACAGAAAATGAGGTAATTACCATGGGAAAAACACTGGTATTGGCGGAAAAGCCCTCGGTGGGGCGGGAAATTGCCCGGGTGCTGGGGTGCAGTAAAAGCGGAAACGGCTGTCTGGAAGGGGACAAGTACATTGTCACCTGGGCACTGGGCCATCTTGTGACCCTGGCAGATCCAGATGTATATGATAAGAAGTATGAAAAGTGGGACATGCAGGATCTTCCCATGCTGCCCCAGAATATGAAGCTGGTGGTGATCCCGGAATCCCGGAAGCAGTACAATGCGGTAGCTGCGCTGATGAAGCGGGGGGATGTGTCAGAACTGGTGATCGCCACGGACGCAGGCCGGGAGGGCGAACTGGTGGCCCGGTGGATTATGATGAAGGCAGGCTGGAAGGGGAAAACCTCCCGGCTCTGGATTTCATCCCAGACAGACAAGGCCATCAAAGACGGCTTTGCCAGCCTGAAACCTGCGGCGGAGTACGACGATCTGTTCCGCTCTGCCCAGGCCAGAAGCGAAGCAGACTGGCTGGTGGGGCTGAATGTGACCCGGGCACTGACCTGCAAGTACAATGCCCAGCTTTCTGCCGGACGGGTTCAGACACCCACCCTGGCACTGATTGTGAAGCGGGAGGAAGAAATCAAAAAATTTGTCCCCCGTGAATTCTGGGGTGTTACGGCCAAGCTTCAGGGGTTCCACGCCACCTGGCGGGAGGGGGGCAGGAATGCCCAGACCTTCCAGAAGGAAAAAGCCGAGGAAATCCTGAAGAAAATCGCTGGAAAAGAAGCGGTTATCACCAAGGTGGAGACCAGCCGGAAGCAGACCCCGCCCCCCAGCGCTTATGATCTGACGGAGCTCCAGCGGGATGCCAACAAGAAATATGCCTATTCGGCGAAGGAGACCCTGTCCCTTATGCAGAGCCTCTACGAGCGGCACAAGCTGCTGACCTATCCAAGAACGGACTCCCGGTTTATTTCCGACGATGTGGTGCCCACCCTGCCGGAACGGCTCCGGAGCTGTATGGTGGAGGAATATAAGCCTCTGGCCCAGGAGATTTATCGGAACAAGCCCCTGAAACCTAAATATCTTGTCAATAATGCAAAGGTGACGGATCACCACGCCATTATTCCCACGGAGGAACAGCCGGATCTCTACGCCCTGAACGGGCCGGAGAAGAATATTTACGATCTGGTGGTGCGGCGGTTCCTGGCGGTACTGATGGAGCCCTATGAGTACGAGGAAGTGAAGCTGACCATGACCATCGGTGGGGAGATCTTCACCGCCAAGGGGAAGCGGGTCTTGCATCAGGGGTGGAAGAAGGCCTATAACAAGAGCTTCAATCTGGAGGAGGAGGATACGGATGAGGCAGATCAGAATCTGCCGGAGCTTCGGCAGGGACAGAAGCTTTCCGTGCTGTCCGCATCCCTGAAGCCGGGGAAAACCAGTCCCCCTGCCCGGTATACGGAGGCCACGCTGCTGTCGGCCATGGAGCATCCGGCGGGACAGGTGACGGACAAGAATCTGTCCCGGATTTTGGAGGAGACCTCTGGACTGGGTACTCCGGCTACCCGGGCGGATATTATCGAAAAGCTTTTTTCCACCTTCTATGTGGAGCGGAGGGGCAAGGAGCTGGTGCCCACCTCCAAGGGCATTCAGCTGGTGAGCCTGGTTCCGGAGGAGCTTCGTTCCGCAGAACTGACCGCCCGGTGGGAGGATCAGCTTTCGGGTATCGCCAAAGGCAAGATCAGAGACTCTGAATTTGTGGGAGCCATGCGGAAATATGCCACAGAGCTGGTGACTGAGGTAAAGGCCAGCGATGCTGCCTATAAGCACGACAACCAGACCAGAACCCCTTGTCCGGATTGCGGAAAATATCTGCTGAAGGTGAAGGGAAAACGGGGCGAGATGCTGGTGTGCCCGGATCGAGAGTGTGGCTATCGGAGAAGTCTCAGCCAGACCACCAATGCACGGTGTCCCAACTGCCACAAAAAAATGGAGCTGCGGGGCGAAGGGGAAAAGCAGATGTTTGCCTGTGTCTGCGGTTACCGGGAAAAGCTCTCTGACTTCAAGAAGCGTCGGGCTTCCAGCGGAGCCAACAAGCGGGATGTACGGAAATATCTTAAAAATCAGGACAGCGGCGGCGGAAATACGGCCATGGCAGTGGCGCTGGCCAAGTGGAAGGCTGCCCAGGAGGAGAAGAAATGAAACTGATTTCATGGAATGTGAACGGCCTTCGGGCCTGCCTTGGAAAGGGATTTATGGATTTCTTTGAGGCCGAAGGGGCAGATTTCTTCTGCCTTCAGGAGACCAAGCTCCAGGCGGGCCAGGTGGAGCTGGAACTGCCGGGCTACCACCAATATTGGAACTATGCAGAGAAAAAGGGCTACTCCGGCACAGCTATTTTTGCAAAAGAGGAGCCTTTGCACGTGATTTACGGCGTGGGCGTGCCGGAGCTGGACACAGAGGGGCGGCTCATCACTCTGGAATACCCGGACTATTATGTGGTGACCTGCTACACACCCAATGCCCAGGATGGCCTGAAACGGATCGACCATAGAATGGCCTGGGAGGATGCCTTCCGGGCACACCTGAAGGGGCTGGACGAGAATAAGCCCGTGCTGGTCTGCGGGGATCTGAATGTGGCCCGAACTGACATTGACCTTAAAAACCCAGGCCCCAATCGGGGCAATGCGGGATTCTCAGATCAGGAGCGGGAGAAGATCGAAGTGCTGCTTCGTTCCGGGTTTACGGATTCCTTCCGGCATTTGTACCCGGAGCTTACCGGAGCCTACAGCTGGTGGAGCTATCGGTTCAATGCCCGGAAGAACAATGCAGGATGGCGAATTGACTATTGGCTGGTGTCCGACCGGGTGAAGGAGCACATCAAAGAGGCTGTGATTCGCAGTGATATCTTTGGCTCCGATCACTGCCCGGTGACGCTGGAGATAGAGCTGTAATGGGAGCTTTGGCGAAAAAGGAGCGGCTGATTCCCCAGATCAGAGGCTTTTTCCGGGGACTGTTCCGGATGATGCTGGTGGTGGCGCTGCAAAATGTGCTGGCCTATTCTGTCAATGTGGCGGATAATATTATGCTGGGTGGTTACAGCCAGGCGGCTCTGTCCGGTGCGGCCACGGTGAATCAAATCCAGTTCCTTGTACAGCAGATCACCATCGCCATTGGGGATGCTATGGTTATGCTGAACGCCCAGTATTGGGGGAAGGGAGAGACAGGCCCTATCCGCAGCATTACAGGCATTGCCCTGAAGCTGGGGGCCGTGTTTGGACTTCTGGTATTGGGGATTACCTCCTTTTTTCCGGAGCAGTTGGTGGGGCTATTTACCAGTGATGAGGAAATTGTTGCTGCCGGTGCTGAATACTTGTCTATTCTACGGTTTTCTTATCTGTTTTATATTTTCACCACCATTTTAATGGCATTTCTCCGGAGTATGGAGATTGTACGCATATCCTTCTGGGTGAGCCTGATGAGTTTGGTGGTGAACGTGGCCATTAACTATACCCTGATTTTTGGCCATTTTGGATTTCCGGCTCTGGGGCTGCGGGGAGCGGCCATTGGTACCCTGACAGCACGGATTCTGGAGCTGTGCGTGGTACTGGGCTATGTTTGGTTTCGGGAGAAGAAGCTGGGCCTGTTCCGGGAGAATCCCTTCCGGGCCCAGGGCGGTCTTGCCAGGGATTATGGCAAGGTGGCGGCCCCGGTGATTATGACCATGCTGCTGTGGAGCTTGGCGACCCCAATTCAGACTGGAATTCTGGGCCACCTTTCGTCCGATGCCATTGCAGCCAATTCTGTGTCCACTACCATGTTCCAGTATCTCAAGGTGATTACGGTCAGCGAGGCTTCGGCCACATCGGTATCCATTGGCAAGATGATTGGAGAGGGCCGCCGCAGCCGGGAGGCCCTTCGGCCCTATGTGCGGAGCTTGCAGCTCATGTTTTTACTGATTGGCTTGCTTTTGGGCGGCATTTTGCTGGGGATCCGGAAGCCCCTGCTGGAATTGTATGTACTTTCTCCGGAAGCAAGGGAAATGGCCTGGGAACTGCTGGGGCTGATGGTGGTGATCTTTGTAGGTATGGCCTATCAGATGCCGGTTTCCGTGGGAATCATCCGGGGCGGCGGCGAGACCAGGTTCAATATGTATTTAAACGTGCTGTCCACCTGGGTGGTGGTTATGCCCCTGAGCTTTATGGCGGCCTTCTGGTGGAAGCTCCCGGTGGTTTGGGTGGTGCTGTGCCTGAACAG
>CAZFXB010000146.1:0-5498 GCA_964522835.1 uncultured Oscillospiraceae bacterium | reverse complement strand
CCCTTCTCCCAGGAGAAGGTTATGGTGCTCCCGCACCAGTGCACAGCTGGGAACTTTTTCACTTTTCACCATTACTTTTTACTTCCCCGCCTATTCTCTTGCCTATTTTATCTCACCCACCGCCAATATGTCAAGACAGGCGCTGCAAGTCCTGCAGCGCCTGTCATCAACTGTATTTAATTCATCAGGCTGCAAACCAGATCCGTGTAGCTGCTGGGATCTTCCAGGGGCAGGTCTGCAATCAGCAGAGCCTGTGCATAGAGCAGCTTGGCATACTTTTCAGCCTTCTCCTTATCACTTTCATAGGCATTCTTCAGAGCCGCAAAAGCAGGATGCTCGGCATTCAGCTCCATGACCCGGCCTGTCTTCAAGCTCTCTCCGGGGGATACCCGGTTGAGATACTTCTCCATCTCAAAGCTAAGGCCGCTGTCAGGCACCAGACAAACGGGATGACTCTTCAGCTTATTGGAGATGCGAACCTCCTTCAGCTTGTCGCCCATGGTGTCCTTCACAAAGGTCAGGATATCCTTGTTTTCCTCGGTCTCCTTCTCCTTTTCTGCCTTCTCCTCCTCGGTCTCAAGGCCCAGATCCTCGGCAGAGACAGATTTGAACTCCTTCTCATTGTAGTTCATCAGGGAATTCATCAGGAATTCATCCACATCATCGGTCAGCAGGAGAATGTCATAGCCCTTATCCCGAACCAGCTCGGTCTGAGGCAGCTGGGACAGCTTGGTACGGCTCTCGCCGGCGGCGAAATAAATATACTTCTGCTCCTCGGCCATCTTCTCCACATATTCGCTGAGGGTAACATATTTCTCTTCCTTCTCGCTCCAGAACAGCAGCAGATCCTTTACCATGTCCTTATGGGCACCGTAATCAGACACAACGCCGTATTTCAGCTGAACACCAAACACTTCGAAGAACTTCTCATACTTCTCCCGGTCATTGGTCAGCAGCTTCTGGAGCTCAGACTTAATTTTCTTTTCCAGATTGGTGGCGATCCGCTTGAGCTGGCGGTCGTGCTGGAGCATCTCACGGGAGATATTCAGGCTCAGATCCTGGGAGTCCACAATGCCCTTGACAAAGCAGAAGTGATCCGGCAGCAGATCCTCACAGTTCTCCATAATCATAACGCCATTGGAATAGAGCTGGAGGCCCTTCTTAAAGTCCTTGGTGTAGAAATTATAGGGGGCCTGAGCAGGTACATACAGCAGAGCCTTATAGGTGACAGCACCCTCAACGCTGGCGTTGATCCGGGCCACAGGGGGCGCAAAATCATCAAACTTATCGGTGTAGAAGGTGTTATACTCCTCCTCGGTGACCTCGTCCTTGCTCTTCTGCCAGATGGGCACCATGGAGTTCAGGGTCTTGTCCTCGGTGTACTCCTCATACTCCGTCTTCTTCTCCCCATTCTCGTCCTCTTTTTCCACAGGCCGGGAGGAGGTAACCTCCATGTGGATGGGGTAGCGGATATAGTCAGAATACTTTTTCACCAGAGACTGGAGGGTATACTGGCTCATATAGCGGTCATAATCCTCGTCCTCGGAGTTGTCCTTCAGCTTCAGGATAATGTCGGTACCGCAGGTATCCTTCTCACAGGGGGTGACGGTATAGCCGTCGGCTCCCTGGCTCTGCCACATATATGCCTCATCGGTGCCATACTTTTTAGAGATTACCGTTACCTGATCGGCCACCATAAAGGCAGAATAGAAGCCAACACCAAACTGGCCGATAATATCCACAGCTTCATTGGGGTTATCTGCCTTCTTCAGCTCCTCCTTAAACTGGAGGGAACCGGATTTTGCAATGGTACCCAGGTTGTTCTCCAGATCCTCCTTGGACATACCGATGCCGTTATCGGAAATAGTCAGAACCCGATTGTCCTTGTCTACAGACAGGCGGATCTCAAAATCGCCCCGGCTCATGCCGTTGTCCTCGGTCAGGCTAAGATAGGCCAGCTTGTCAATGGCATCGGAGGCATTGGAGATGATCTCCCGCAGGAAAATTTCCTTGTGGGTGTAGATGGAGTTAATCATCAGATCCAAAAGCCGCTTAGACTCTGCCTTAAATTGTTTCTTTGCCATGAGAAATGCACATCCTTTTATATAAAGTTTCATTGTATACAAAAAAGAAAGGTTAGCACTCATCACCATCGAGTGCTAACCTTATTATAGTCCTTTTTTCTCATATTGCAAGGGGCAAATATGAACAATCGGTGAATTTTTAGCACTCGACATTCGAGTTTGCTAATCCTTTTGTGTGCCCGCCAGCTTTTCTACCAGTTGGGTGGCCACTCTGGGGGTTCTTCCCCCGTGCTGAATCTCCCAGCGGTTGGCTTCCATACGTATCTGCTCCTCCGACAGTGAAATGCCCTCTCTCCGGCACAGCTCCAGCACCATTTGGGTATACTTCTGCTTGTCCAGAGACAGATAAGCAAGCCGCAGCCCAAACCGCTCCGACAGGCTGGTACGCTCCTCCATGGTCTCCTTGGCGTGGATGTCGTCTCCGGTACGCTCCGAAAAGCTCTCTTTCACCAGATGGCGCCGGTTGGATGTGGCATAAATAGCCACATTCTTCGGCCGCCGGGCAAGCCCACCCTCCAGTGCTGTTTTCAGCGCAGAGAAGCCCTTGTCTTCCCGTTCAAAGGAAAGATCATCGATGTAGATAATAAACTTCTGGGTATGCTCTCCCAGCATACGAATCAGCTCCGGCAGCTCATCCAGCGAGTTCTTGGCAATCTCGATCAAACGGAGATTATAGAACTCCGGAATGCAGATCAGACTTTTCACTGTAGCAGATTTTCCGGTACCGCTGTCTCCGTAGAGCAGCACGTTGTTGGCAGGCAGACCATTGTGCAGGGACAGTGTATTTTCCAGCACAGCCTTACGCTGAAAATCATAGCCGATCATCTCCTGGGGTGCAAGGGCATCCGGCTCCTCTACCTGAGACAGGGTCCCCTTTTCCCAATGGAAGGCCCGTCCCAGCGCAAATTTTCCGCAGCCTCGGAGCCGATAGCTCTCAAAAATCTCTGATTCCGTAAATGCCCTGGCCTGGGGCAGTTCCGGCAAATTGGAGACAATGGAAGAAAGCTCCGGATTTACCTTCACACAGGCCGCCTGAATATTACGCTTCAGCGCAGAAAACGACAGCATACCAATGCTGGAAAGCCGCCGGATATCCAGCGCTGCTGCATCCCGCATGGCCTGGGTGGCCTGTCCCATGGCGATCCTTCTGCCAATAAAGCTGTCCTCATATTGGAGGTACCACCGGAGGCAGTCCCCCAGGTTCTCGTGGCCCTCCTGCCAAACCTGGTAGATCAGATCTGTATATGCTCCAATGAGACCATCTGGTGTTTTCGCCTCGCAGATCCGGAGAATGCACCGCACCGGCGCTGTCTCCAGCATATTTTTATAAACACAGAGACTTTTCAGCTTTGCTTTCATCATTTCCATGTATTTCACGTTCCTTTTTTGAAAAATCCGTCAAAACCACTGTAAACACAGGATAATATATCATGTTTTTCTCTCGAAAACAACTTTGCGATTGCACAAATCCATGATATAATATCCTTAAAAATTTTGATATAAGGATGATAAAATGATTACAGTTACCAATCTTGGCGTTCAGTATGGAGGCAGTGTGCTCTTTAAGAACGCAGACCTTCAGTTCAACGCAGGCAACTGCTACGGCATCATTGGTGCCAACGGTGCCGGTAAATCTACCCTGCTGAAAATTCTCTCCGGAGCCCTGGACTCCACCGACGGCCACGTGGATGTAAAGCCCGGCGTTCGTATGTCTGTTCTGAAGCAGGATCAGTTCCAGTACGACGACTATTCCGTTATGGATACCGTCATCATGGGCAACCAGCGGCTTTACGACATTGGCAAGCAGAAGGACGCCCTCTACGAGAAGGAGGACTTTTCCGACGAGGACGGAATCCTGGCCTCTGAGCTGGAGGCCGAATACGCCGAGCTGGGAGGCTGGGAGGCTGAGTCCGACGCTTCCCGGATGCTCCAGGGGCTGGGGATTAACGTAGACGATCACTACAAGCTCATGGGCGAGATGGACGGCCGTGACAAGGTGAAGGTACTTCTGGCCCAGGCCCTCTTCGGCAATCCCGACATTGTCATGCTGGACGAGCCCACCAACAACCTGGACACCGCCTCCATCGAATGGCTGGAGGATTTCCTCCTGGAGTTTGAGGGCATGGTGATCGTTGTTTCCCATGACCGCTACTTCCTCAACACCGTCTGCACCCACATTGTGGACATTGACTATGGCAAGATCAAGATGTACGTGGGCAACTACGACTTCTGGTACGAATCCTCTCAGCTGGTTCAGGCCCTGATCCGGAACCAGAACAAGCGGAACGAGGAGAAGATCAAAGAGCTCACCGAGTTCATCGCCCGTTTTGCCGCCAACAAGAGTAAGAGCAAGCAGGCTACCTCCCGCCGGAAGCTTCTTGACAAACTGACCATTGAGGAAATGCCCGCCTCCTCCCGCCGGTATCCCTTTGTGGGCTTTAAGCCGGATCGTGAAGTGGGCAAGGACATTCTCTTTGTCACCGATGTATCCAAAACCGTAGACGGTGTGAAGGTGCTGGATAAGGTCTCCTTCACCCTGAACAAAAACGATAAGCTGGCCTTTGTGGGCACCAACGAGATTGCCCAGACCACCATGTTCAAGCTGCTCATGGGCGAGCTGGAGCCCGACGATGGCACCATCAAATGGGGCGTCTCCACCTCCCAGTCCTATTTCCCCAAGGATAATACGGAATTCTTTGAAAACTGCGACTACAATATGATCGACTGGATGCGGCAGTACTCCGAGGATCAGAGTGAAACCTATCTCCGTGGTTTCCTGGGCCGGATGCTCTTCTCCGGCGAGGATGTTTACAAATCCGTTCAGGTGCTTTCCGGCGGCGAAAAGGTTCGGTGTATGCTGTCCCGGATGATGCTGTCCGGTGCCAATGTACTCCTGCTGGATCAGCCCACCAACCATCTGGATCTGGAGTCCATCACCGCCGTCAACAACGGCCTTACCGCCTTCCCCGGCAACGTAATCATCGCCTCCCACGACCATGAAATGGTACAGACTGTTGCAAACCGGGTCATCGAATTCCATGAGGACGGCTCCTACACAGACCGTTCCATGACCTATGACGAATATCTTGAATGGAAGAAATCCAACTAAGAAAGAGGTTATCCATAATGAAAGAAGTCATTTTCTCCAAGGAAGCTCCCGCCGCTGTGGGCCCCTACTCCCACGCCATCGACTGTGGAAACCTGGTGTTCCTTTCCGGTCAGGTGCCCCTGGTGCCGGAAACCGGCCTGATTGCCGAAGGCGGCATTGAGGGCCAGGCCCGCCAGATGTTTGCCAACATCAAGGCTGTCCTTGAAAGCTGCGGCATGACCTTCGACAATGTGGTGAAGACCACCGTATTTATGACCGATCTTGCCGATTTCACCACCTTTAACAACATCTACGCAGAGTATTTC
>CAZFXB010000145.1:0-5604 GCA_964522835.1 uncultured Oscillospiraceae bacterium | reverse complement strand
TGTGGTATCACATGGCTGATAAGATCGGCAACTACAACAAGAACGCCTCCTACGAAGGCTTCCACGCCATTGGCCTGGCCGATGCTGTGAAGAACGAGGGCGACATCAGCCACTTCTACCAGGTAGAGGGCAGCAGCAAGTCCACTAACAAGGGCATCTCCATCTCCGTTCAGGCCGAGGATCCCGCCACCATTTTGAAGTTCTTTGACTTCTTCTTCACCAAGGAAGGCAGCACCATTGCCAACTATGGTATCGAAGGCGAATCTTTTAACTTTGACAATGAGGGCGTTCCGCAGTATACTGAGTATATCACGAACAACCCTGACGGCTACACCTTCCAGCAGGTAGCTCTGCTGTACTGCTGGGTGGACATTCCCACCATCGTGGATCGGGACCGTTCCTTTGCTCCCACCTACACCCAGGATTCCATCGATGCCATTGAGCTTTATGGCCAGAACACCGATGGTGCCTATGAGATGCCTTCCCGGATCTCCTTCACCACAGAGGAAAGCGAAGAGTACGCTACTCTGATCGGTGACATCGAGACCACCGCAGACGAGCGTGTTGTCCGCTTCATTATTGGCGAGTACAATTTTGAAGAGGATTGGGACACCTTCGTTTCCGAGCTGAAGGACATGGGTCTGGAGCGCTGCGTAGAGCTGAAGCAGAACGCCCTGGATCGCTACATGATGCGTTGAGCAAAATCGTGACCTGCTGCCCCAACCGGGGCAGCAGGATTTTGAAAGAAGGAGGCAATTCCTATGAAAAAAGTTTTTCCCGCTGGGAAGCAGCTGGTCACAGAGGCCCTGAAGGTCACCGACCTTGTCATTGAGACCGGTGCTGTTCTCGAAGCACCCGAGGGCAAGTTCCTCACCCTGATCGTAGACGGCGTTGGTCGCCCTGTGGCCCCCGGCACCTATCACGGCGAAGTTGAGCTGGCACTGGCCGACCTGAAGGTGGAGACCACCTATCCCTCCGTTCGCCGCAAAAATCCCATCCCCCTGAAAACCGCAGTCACCGTAGACGACGGCAAGGCCGATGTACGTGTTCCCGGCATGATCCGGGGCGGCAAAATCACCGACACCTCTGCCGAGGACTTCTACTTTGCCACCGCCGACACCGACTATGCCGCCATTGTGGTGGACGGAGAGGGAGATTACACCGTAAACAATGCCCGGATCGTCCTGGACGGCGAAGGCAACAACGACTTTGTTGGCATGGGCGCAGGCGTAGCTGCCATCGGCAACGCCAATGTGACCATCAACAACAGCGAGATTTCCCTGTCCTCTGTCACCCGCTGTGCTGTCCACGTTGGCGGCACCGGCACTGTCACCGTCAACGACTCCAAGCTGATGAACCTGAGCCCCCAGGTGGAAATGGGTTCCTGGAGCTGGGGCATTGCCATCCGTGGCACCAACCGGCTGTGCCAGCTGGCAGACGACGGCACTGTATACTATAACAACTGTCTCATGCGTTCCAATGGCTGGGGCATTCTGTCCGTGGACGGCTCCAACTATGCACACATGCATGTAAAGGACTGCGACATGGAGCTGGAGGGTGCCCACGCCCACGGCTACGGCGTATTCTGCATCGGCCCCACCGACATTCACCTGGACAACACCCGACTGAATGTAAACGGCTTCCCCGTACTGCTCCGTGGTATGGAGCGTAAGGGTGTGATGGACATTCTCAACGGCACCAAGATCACCGGCCGCCGCTTTGGTCTCCATTCCCAGGGCGACACCGGCAGCGTGGTCACCATCAAGGATTCCAGCATTGTAACGGACAAGGCTACCTTCCTGATTAAGGGCTCCACCGGTACCCGTTATGATATCGAAAACGCTGTGTTTGAGCCCGGCGATGGCAACATTCTTCAGCTCATTGACAGCGATGATCCCGGCCTCAGTGGCACCTTTGTAGATGTAAGCATGTACGATCAGGCCGACACCTACATCCCCGGCCGGAACCTGACCGATGCCGATCCCGAGAACGACATCACCATGAACATCACCGGCTGTAACCTGAAGGGCAATTTCCTGAACTCCACCTCTGACCTGGTGAACAAGGCCAGCAAGGAAGCACCCAAGGAGCTGGTAATCCGGGATGCAGTGGCACCCGGCGAGCTGGGCAACGAGGGTAAGGTTTCCGGCGGGCCTCCTCCGGCTGGTATGCCCGGTGGCCCCGGCGGTATGCCTGGCGGAATGCCCGGCGGCCCTGGTGGTCCTGGCGGAATGCCCGGTGGCCCTGGCGGCCCCGGTGGTATGCCTGGCGGTATGCCCGGCGGCCCTGGCGGCCCCGGTGGTATGCCTGGCGGAATGCCCGGTGGCCCTGGTGGCCCCGGTGGTATGCCTGGCGGAATGCCCGGCGGCCCTGGTGGCCCTGGCGGTATGCCCGAGGGAATGCCTCCCTTTATGATGGGCGAAACACCTCACAATCTGGTGCTGAACTTCCGTAACACCAGCATTGAGGGCATCATCTCCTCTGCCACCCAGAAGTACCGGGATGGTCTGAAGTTCCTGGAGGAAACCATCCGTGAAGAACTGAGCCATGTGGACCAGACCCCCGCTCCCACCGTCAACAACGGTGTACTGGTAACCCTGGGCTCCGGCAGCACCTGGACAGTTACCGGAACCTCTTACCTGACCCGCCTGGAGCTGGCTGCTGACGCCGCTCTGAAGGCCCCCGACGGCAAGACTCTGACCATGACCGTGGATGGCACCGAGACCCCTGTGGCCCCCGGCACCTACACCGGCAAGATCGTATTGTCTGTTCAGTAATTCAAAATAAAACACCGAGAATGCAGCACGCTGCGTTCTCGGTGTTTTATTGTTATTTCCAGTATGCCGCTACGAAACTTCTTCCTTTTTGGAGAAATACTCCTCCAAGCAGTACCGCATAATCTTCTGCCGGGTCACGATGCCAATAAAGGTTTCCCGATCATCCACCATGGGGACGAAGTTCTGATCCGCTGCCATGGCGATCAGTTCCCGTGGCGAGGTGGTAACGGTAACAGGAAGATAATCCTTCCGCCGTTTTACCTCCATCACTGGTCGGCTCTCCGCTTCCTTCATGTTCATCATATAGCTATTCTTAATGGCCCACAGCAGATCTCCCTCGGAAATGGTTCCCACATACTCACCGGTACGCTTCAGAATGGGAATGGTGGCAAACCTGCCCTGCTCCATCCGCTCCAGAGCCTGTCTAATGGTAAAATCGTCATATATATATGTACAGTTTGATTTATGTGTCAGAAAAAACAGCACATTCATATAGGCAACGCCCTCCTTCATGGACATTATACCACAGAAGGAGGGCGAAATAAATGAATAATTTATAAATGATGCACAATACGAATAAATCTAAACCACCATTCCCACCAGGCCCTTTTCACTAAGGCCGGTGATCTTCACATCCACAATTTTGTTGTGGAGATTCTCCCCCTCCGCTTCCACAAAGAGGTAGTTCATGGTGTGACCTGTCCAGAAGCCCTTTTCATCGGTCTGCTCAAAGAGCACCGGCATCGATTTCCCAATAAAGCTCTCCGCATAGGCGCTCCGCAGTGCTTCCTCCACCTGGGCAGCCCGGGCGGCCCGGCGTTCCTTCTCTGCCTGCAAAATCTGCCCCGGCATTTTTGCAGCAGGGGTTCCCTCCCGACGGGAGTAGGGGAAAATGTGCATGGCAGCAAAGCCAACTGTTTCGAGAAAACGGAGGGTGGTAACAAACTCCTCCTCTGTCTCCTGGGGGAAGCCCACAATTAAATCCGTGGTGATGGCACAGTCCGGGAAATATTTCCGGAGCAGCCGGCAGCTCTCCAGATAACGCTCCGTGGTATACTTCCGTCCCATCCGCTGTAGCACTGTGTCACAGCCGCTTTGTAAGCTCAGGTGAAACTGGGGGCACAGGTTCTTTTCCCCCTTCAGAAGCTCACAGAACGCCTGGTCGATGGTTCTGGGCTCCAGCGAACCCAGACGCACCCGCATATCCGGCACCGCCCGACAGATTGCCAGAATCAGATCCTGGGGCTTTTGGCCATTTTTCAGATCGATTCCCCAGGAGGATATTTCGATGCCTGCCAGCACCACCTCCCGGTAGCCATCCTGGCGAAGCTTTTTCACCTGCTCCACCGCCGTATGAAGGGGCAAAGACCGCAGAGCCCCCCTTGCATAGGGGATAATGCAGTAGGTGCAGAAATTGACACAGCCATCTTGAACCTTCAGCATGGCCCGGGTACGCTCGCCCAGACCGCCAGGCTCCAGCACCTCGAATTCCTTCCGCTTAAAGGCATTGTCCACCTGTACAGTTTTCATTTTATCCTGCCGGAACTGCTCCATTCGAGCAATAAATGTGCCTCGGTCTCCTGTACCGCCGATCACATCCACATCCAGCTTGCCAACATCCTCCGGGCTCACCTGGGCATAGCAACCGCAGACCCCAATGACCGCATCCGGGTTCAGCTTCCGGGCCCGCCGCAGCAGATTCCGGGACTTTTTATCACTGACCGCCGTAACGGTACAGGTATTGACAATATACAGATCACAGACCTCATCAAACCGGCCCTCCTCATACCCCCGGGCCACCAATTCCTTCTCCAGTGCCTGAGATTCATATTGATTTACCTTACAGCCCAACGTATAAATCGCAAATTTCATATATTTTATCACCTTTAAATGTGTTTCAATCTGTGCTATATTATACTCTAGAAATAAAAACTTGTACACCCCCAGTTTTCAGGAGGAAGAACTATGACCGAATTTTATGTATCCCTTCATTCCATCAACGATGTGCGGGAATTTGTCTCTGCCGCCAGCCTGAGCCCGGTGGACATTGATGTGATCTCCGGCCGGTACACCATCGACGCCAAGAGCATTATGGGCCTGTTCAGCCTGAGTCTGAACGAGCCTGTCATGGTGCGGGTCTACGGCTCAGACACCGATGGCCAGAGCTTTCGCAGCGCCGTAAACAGCCTGGAAGTTGCAGCCCCTACCCTGGGTTAAAACAGTTGAATTCGTAAACAATCTTTAAACATTGGCTTCTCCACCTTGTGGGGGAGCCATTTGTTCAGTATAATAACCTCAAATACATCGAGGTGATACTTATTATGTTTCGAAAAATCGGCGACGGTCTCCGCACCTTTATGGTTGGCCGAAATGGCATTGACCAGCTGGCCTGGTTCCTGTGCATTTTTGGTCTGGTTCTGAATATTCTTGGAAACCTGACCCACCTGGGGATATTCACCCTTTTGGCCTATATCCCCCTGATTCTCTGCTTTATCCGCATTTTCTCCCGGGATACCGGCCGCCGCTATGAGGAAAATCTCCGCTTTACCCAGTTCTGGGCCCGGCTCAAAGGCAGAAAGAATTATCGCTATTTCTCCTGCCCCGGCTGCAAAACCAAAGTCCGTGTGCCCAAGGGCAAGGGAAAAATCAAAATCACCTGTCCCTCCTGCCATGAAACCTTTGTGAAAAAATCCTGATTGATAAAGGGCGGTTCACGCACGTGAACCGCCCCCTCTTATTATCGTTCTACGGGTGTAATCACCGGGGTTCCATCCCGGTTCAGCAGGGGTGTCAACCCACCGGCGTAACCGGATTTGACCCAAAGGTA
>CAZFXB010000144.1:0-5676 GCA_964522835.1 uncultured Oscillospiraceae bacterium | reverse complement strand
TCCACCACAGGGATCACCAGAATGCCAAGGCCCAGCGCAATCAGATACTCTGTCAGCCCAACAGGAGTAAACCCAAAGGCAGCGGCCAGGAAGGGCACCTCCAGCACGGCAGTGGTCAGCAGCAGGGACAGGAGCATGGCCCCCCACATAACCTTGTTGTGGGTTTTCAGCGTGAAGATGGACTTACGCTGAGAACGAACGTTGAAGGCATGGAAAATCTCGCACATGCTCATGGTCAGGAAGGCCATGGTCATACCGTGGTCAGAGCCACCGTTCAGCACAGGGAACAGCTGTCCGTTTTCAAAGAAATTGCCAATGAGATAGGAGCACAGGGTGATAACGGTTACCAGAACACCCTGATAGATCACATCCACACCCAGTCCCCGGGCAAATATGCCTTCGCCGGAAGCTCTGGGAGGCCGCTGCATGGTGTCTGCCTCACCCTTTTCCATACCCAGAGCCAGTGCGGGCATGGTATCGGTAATCAGGTTGATAAACAGCAAATGAACAGGATTCAACAGGGTAAAGCCCATTAACGATGCGAAGAATACCCCCAACACCTCGGACATATTGGACGCCAGCAGGAACTGTATTGCCTTACGAATGTTATCGTAGATCCGGCGGCCTTCCTCCACAGCGGCAACAATGGTGGCAAAGTTGTCATCAGCCAGCACCATATCTGCCACATTCTTGGTCACGTCTGTGCCGGTTATGCCCATTCCAACGCCAATGTCCGCAGACTTGATGGAGGGGGCATCGTTGACACCGTCGCCGGTCATGGCGGTGATGGCTCCGTTCTTTTTCCATGCAGTAACGATCCGTGTTTTGTGCTCCGGCTGAACCCGGGCATAAACAGAATATTGCTTTACCGCCTCGCAAATATCTTCGTCAGAGATTTTGTCCAGCTCATTTCCCGTAATCGCCTGAGCGGCATCTGTAATAATGCCCAGCTCTTTTGCAATGGCAACCGCAGTATCCTTATGGTCACCGGTAATCATCACGGGACGAATACCGGCAGCCCGGCACTCTGCAATGGCCATCTTGACTTCGGGACGAACCGGGTCGATCATACCCGTAAGACCGATGAAGCACAGCTCCTGCTCCAGGAACTGGGGGCTGTTCTGCGCAGGCTTCTGATCCCAGTCACGTTTGGCTGCTGCCAAAACCCGGAGGGCCCGGTCAGCCATCTTTTTATTCTCCTCCATGATCTCCTGACGCTTTTCCTGAGTCATGGGGAAAACCTGGCCATTTTCCAGATAGCTTGTGCAGCGATCCAGTACCACATCCGGGCCGCCCTTGGTGTACTGAACATAGCCCTCTGCCGTCTTGTGCACCGTGGACATCATCTTTCGTGAGGAATCAAAGGGAGCCTCGTCAATTCTGGGGGCAGCCTTCTCCAGTTCCTGCTTGGGCAGACCTTCCTGATACGCAAAGTTCACCAAAGCGGCCTCAGTGGGCTCGCCCTGGGCCTCACCACTGTCGTTCAGGATTGCATCGGAGCAAAGGGCCATGGCTGTAGCCAGCAGTTCTTTATCTCCAACACTGTCCACCACAGTCATTTTGTTCTGAGTCAGGGTTCCGGTCTTGTCAGAGCAGATCACCTGGGTACAGCCCAGGGTCTCCACAGCAGTCATCCGGCGGATCACAGCGTTTTTCTTGGACATGTTGGTAACGCCAATGCTGAGTACCAGCGTCACCACTGTGCTGAGTCCCTCAGGAATGGCAGCAACGGCCAGGGATACCGCCACCATAAAGGTGCTAAGGACGGTACTCAGCTGGAAATCTCCCGCCTTTACCAGATTGAACACGAATATAAACAGACAGATACCCAGCACCAGCTTGCTGAGGATCCCACTGAGCTCCGAAAGCTTTCTCTGTAGGGGTGTCTGCTCCTCGGCAGCGTCAGCCAGAACACCGGCGATCTTGCCCATTTCCGTATCCATGCCAGTCTTCGTGACCAGCATAGTGCCACGGCCATAGACCGCAGAAGAGCCCATATAGCACATGTTCTTCCGGTCGCCAAGGGGAATGTCATCCTGACCATTTTGCAGCGACAGCACCTCTGTCAGCTTATTGACCGGCACGGATTCGCCGGTAAGGGCAGCCTCTTCGATTTTCAGGCTGGCACACTGTATGATTCGACCGTCCGCAGGCACAGAGTCGCCGGCCTCCAGCAGCACCACATCGCCAGGCACCAGCGTGCTGGTGGGAACCAGGATCTGCTTGCCGTCCCGCAGCACCTTACACTCTGCTGCTGTCATGGATTGGAGCGCCTCAATGGCAGCCTCGGCCTTGCTCTCCTGCACCACGCCGAGAACGGCGTTGAGCAGCACCACAATCAGAATAATGAAAACCTCTGCCAGACTCTCCCCTGCCAGAATATTGGTCACCGCAGACACTGCGGCTGCGATCATCAGGATAATCAACATAGGATCCTTGAGCTGCGCCAAAAACCGCTGGAAATTGGACTTCTTTTCGGCCGCCTTCAAGGCATTGGGCCCGTATGTCTCCAGCCGTGTTTTCGCCTCGTTGGAGGTAAGACCGCCGGAGGATGTGTTTAATTCCCCGAACAGTATTTCCGGAGAACTGAGGTACTCTTGCTTCATAAAAAATCTCTCCTTATCATTTTGGGAGGCTACAGGGATCAAAAAAAGACCCATGCACACACCTCCTGGGTGGTACATGAGTCTCATTCTTTAGAAACAGCCCGGGCGAAACGCCGTAATGACGGGTCTGCTACGCATAAAAGATGCGGAATTACTCCCTCAATGTTCTACTAATATTATAGGAATCCCTTTCCTTTTTGTCAACGGAAAAAGCTGAACTTTTTGTGAACTTTCTCCGGCAGCCTCAGGAGGGAATTCATTCTTCCGCTGACCCACCGATTACCAAACACCAGAAGCGCTCCCACAGTCCACAGGGTATAGTACACAAGACAAAATATCTCATTTTCCATCATGGGATTCCACCCATTCATGGTGTTTCTAAGCTTGGGCAGAGAATGCAGGAGATAGATGCTCATGGTATTCTGCCCCAGATCCGTAATCCTTATGCGCCGTCTCGGAACCAGATTCAGCACACAGATTCCCAGAACTCCAGCTGTCAGGTACCGAAGGGGAAGCTTCACAAGCTCCAAAGCCCCAGCCCGATTCAACTGCAAACTTCTTCCGATGAAGCAAAGCCGGTAGGTGGAGCAGTCAAATGCCTTCAGAATCAGCACAGACAGAACCAGCATTCCCACAAGAATGGCACCACAGAGCCAATGGGGCAGCTTTTTTACCGCCATAACCTGAGCCTGCTCCAAACGGAGCCCCAACAGAAAGAAAGGCCAGAACAGGAACAGCCGGGAGGTCAGCTCCCACCGCATAACCGGAGTAAAGGACAGCACTGCCGCCAGGAGTCCTGCCCAAATCCAGCCCCATGGAATTTTCACCGTCCATTTGGCGGTAAACCGCCAGACAAACAGGGAAAAAAGGTACCACATGTGGTTATAGGGGTTGGTCACCGGGTTTACCAGGGGAACCCCCAGCAAAAGGCGATTCATCACCACACAGAGGGTGTTAAACGCCAAATATGGAATCAAATACTCCGTCAGGGCTCTTTTTTTGCATTTTTCCGTATTTTTCGAGAAAAAGCCGGAGACAAATGCAAACAGGGGCATGTGAAAGGTATATACAAATCCATAGATTCCATTGGGAATCAGAAATCGCCCCCCCGAAAGATCCCCATAGACAAACCCATAACCAAAATAATGACCCAGCACCACCAGAAAAATCAGCAGCAGCTTGACATTATCCCAATAGGCGGAACGTACTTTTTCACTCATCCTGAATTTCCTTTTCCATCATCTTATAGTAGCTCCAGCATCGCCACTTGGAGACCATGGCCTGCTGCTCTTCGTCCAATTCATAAATCAGATTTCCTGCGCCGTCCAAATAGCACTGCCCATTCCACACCACAGGCAACTCCCGGCGAAGCTCATTCAGGAATGTCACATAGGGTGTGGCTGTTCCTCTTCCGCAAAGCTCCAACAGGGTGCTACCAAAGAAGCAGGCCGACAAATAGCCATTCTCCGGCAGAGCCAGACGGTCTATCGTTTCTTCCCACTCTAGGCACTGGGCCCCAGCATCGTTGGCCCACACCACATAGGGGGTGGCATAATACTGGAAGGGATAGACCTCGTTTTCAATGAGCTCCAATTCCTCGTAGACAGACAGACTCCCCCCCAGATTGGGATAATGATCTCCCCAAAATGCCAGCACCACAGGTTCATCCGTTTCTTTAAAATAAGAAACCAGTTCTTCAAGCGCCCGGTCTGCATCCCGCAGCCCCTCCGTGTACACCGACAGCAGCTGTCTGGTGCTGTCGGAGAGGGGGGCTTCTGTATCCACAAGGGGAATCTGGTAGTCCGCCCCATACTTATCCATGGTATAGGCCATGTGATTCTGCACGGTGGTGGTATAGTTGTAGAGCATTTTCTCCTCAGACACCGCTGCTTCAAAATCCGAGATGATCTGCTGCATGACATAGTCATCCGTAACCCAGGTGCCCTTCATTTTCTTGTCGTCCATATCTTCATAGAGCAGGCTTCGCTGGGCCCCCAAGCGCACATAGGTATTCTCCCGGTTATAAAACCAGCGGTAGCCGGGATGAATAAAGGAAGTCTCATAGCCTGCATCATTGTAGACCCGGAAAAGGCTTCCCAAATTCCGGTTCACCGCAGTAAATGCGGTGGTAGTGGCTGCACCAAGAGAATCGGTCTGAATCCCCGTCAATACATCAAACTCCGTATTGGCTGTACCGCCCCCGAAGTTTGGCACCACCACCCGACCACAGATAGCATGGGGATCCTGCTGTAGACTGTGGAAAAAGCTGAGCGGATCCTCTCCCAGAATTCCCGCTTCATCGGGAAGATCCGTAAACGCCTCACTCATAATCATAATCAGATGCACCCGGGGCCCAGCCGGCTCGGTTTCGCCCGTATCCCATGCTTCCGCCGTCTTTCTGTCGTAATCATCCGGGCAGTCCACCAGATTTGCCGTGAAATTATGCAAAAAGCTGTAGGGCATTCCATATTCATTGTAGGTTCTGGCTTCATAATAGCTGTTGGTACAGGGAAAGCCGTAGTAAAGTTCATCCGAAGCATACACCGTCACCGTCATCCCCGCCAGAATAAGCACAGAAAGGGCAGCAATAAGAGCTCTTGTCCGGATTTTTTCTTTGGGCCCATACTTTTTTCTCCCATAGAATCCAAGGGCCAGCAGCGCCAGAGACACAAATGCCGCCACCGCTATAACCTTCCACGGGAATTCGATCTCATAGCTGTTTACAGCCTCCCCCACCTCCCGAAGCAGCAGGAAATCCCGGGGCAATAACGCTTCATCCCGGGCTTCTACCTTGATGCGGCTGGCAATGGACATGCCGCACACCACAAGGTTCACAAGGGAGCCTCCCCAAAAGACATTCCCGAACAAGGCGCCAAGGGCCAACACCAGCAGGAACACCGGCAAATAATTCATCACCAGCAGCCCCGGAGCATTAAAAAACCGGCGAAGCATATCCCGGAAGGAATTGGGCTGACAGGCCACTGCCAGAAGGGTGATCCCCAACGACAGGATGAGACATAATGCAATTCTAATTGGTATAATTCTGTTTTTTTCCTTCATAAGTACACCT
>CAZFXB010000143.1:3007-5808 GCA_964522835.1 uncultured Oscillospiraceae bacterium | reverse complement strand
GCGCAGATTCAGGAAAATAAACCTGTAATCCATTGCAAATTGAAGGCAATTCGTGTATAATCGGGTGGAATGAAATTTATAAGAACTGAGGAAAATGTCCATGAACGAAATGTTTCTTTTGAAGATGGGCGAGATCGTCCTGAAGGGTCTGAACCGGGGATCCTTTGAGGGACGGCTCAACAGCAATTTAAGCCGTCGGCTTCGGGCCTATGGCAAGTTTAAGGTTCGGCTGCTCCAGTCCACAGTATATGTGGAGCCTCTGGAGGAGACCTGCGATATGGAAGGTGCCTGGGAGGAAACCGGCAGAATTTTTGGCATTAGCTCCCGGTGCCGCAGCCGGGGCTGTGAGAAGAATCTGGACGCTATTTTTAACGCCTGTGTGGATTATCTGGGAGACGATATTGCCTGCGCCAAATCCTTTAAGGTGGAATCCAAACGTGCAGACAAGAAATTCCCCTTGAATTCCATCCAGATTTCCCAGGAAATCGGTGGACGGCTGGCAGAGGCGTTCCCGCATGTGGAGGTGGATGTACACAATCCCGACTACACCGTGTTTGTTGAGGTGCGTGAGGAACAGGCATTTGTTCATGGGCCCTCTCTGCCCGGCGCAGGTGGTCTTCCTGTGGGCGTAGGTGGAAAGTCGGCTCTGCTGCTCTCCGGCGGTATTGACAGCCCGGTGGCGGGCTATATGATGGCAAAGCGTGGCGTGGAGCTTGAGTGCGTTCACTTCTTCAGCTATCCCTATACCTCTGAGCGGGCCAAGGAAAAGGTGCTGGATCTGGCGAAAATTATGAGCCGCTACTGCGGTCGGATGACGGTGCATGTGGTGGGCTTCACAAAAATTCAGGAGGCCATTCGTGACAACTGCCCCGAGGAGTATTTTACCCTGATTATGCGGCGCATGATGATGCGGATTGCCGAGGCGATTGCACTGAAAAATGGCTGCTACAGCCTGACCACCGGTGAAAGCCTGGGTCAGGTGGCATCTCAGACCATGCAGGCCATGATGGTTACCAATGCGGTTTGTACCCTGCCGGTGTTCCGGCCTGTGGTGGGTATGGACAAGGAAGAGATCATTGCCATTGCCCGGAAGATCGATACCATGGAAACCTCTATCCTGCCCTATGAGGACTGCTGTACCGTATTTACCCCTCGCCATCCGAAAACCAAACCTTCTCTCCATGAGATCGAGAAGGCCGAGCAGGGCCTCGATATTGATGCCCTGGTACAGGAGGCTGTGGAGGATACAGAACAGGTGCTGATTCGTGGTGGAAGATAAAATTTTGGCTCTGGTGGCTGCATTAAAGGAAAAAAAGCTTACGATAACGGCGGCAGAAAGCTGCACCGGAGGCCGGATTGCTTCGGCCATCACCTCGGTAGCGGGAAGCTCTCAGGTGTTCCCGGGCAGTATTATAACCTACTGCGACGAAATGAAAATGAAGTATCTGGAGGTGCCGGAGGCGCTGCTGAACACCCAGGGGGCGGTGTCGGAGCCGGTAGCCTGGGCCATGGCCCGGGGAGCGGCCCGGCTGTTTGATACGGATCTTGCCATTTCCGTCACCGGACTGGCGGGGCCTGATGGAGACGGCAGCGGCCAGCCGGTGGGTACCGTGTTCCTGGGGCTCTATGCCCAGGGGGATACCCAGGTGGAGCATCGTGTGTTTACAGGTACCCGTGAGGAGATTCAGCATCAGGCCACAGAGCGGGCCATTGAGATGGCACTTGAATATTTATCATAAAAGCACAGGACACTGGCCCTTGGGCCAGCGTCCTGATTTTAATTTGCGTCCATATTAGCGGGCCAGATACCGGTCGTAGGCCTGCTGATAGATGGCGGTGCAGTCGTCAATGCCCATTTCCTTTACAGTGGAAACAAAGGTGTCCCACTGATCCATGGAGACTTCCCCCACCACGAACCGCATCAGCTCCGTCTGGGCATAGGTGCCGATGTCGGTGTAGATGCCGTAGAACTCGTCACTTTCATCGGTGGTCATGGTGACAGAGGAGGAAATGTAGTTGTCGCTGCCGCCGTAGGCAGATTCCCAAACCTCGGTGCAGGCGATGACTTCTTCGGAGTAGACGAAGTCACGGACAATCCGGGGATCACCGAAGGTGGGAACGCTGGCGGCACAGTACATGATTCTGGCCAGCTGGAAGATGAAGCCGTCGGGGTTGTTGTAGATCACATCGGTGTAGACGGGTTCGCCGTTCTCCAGGTTGTAGGAAACGCCCTCCACGCCGTACCGGGCCAGAAGCAGACCCTGCTCGGTGCTCCAGAAGTTGACCCACTTGAGGGCCAGTTCCCAGTTTTCAGACAGGGCAGAAATGCTGGCATTGCCGGCGGAGCCGGGGTCGCAGCTGTAGAAGGACAGCAGGCTGCCATCGCTGGGAAGTGCATCCGGCAGAGCGGAGCAGGCGAAATTGGGGTCGGTGGCCTGTTTGGGGTAGTCCACCAGGTTGTTCATAACGGTGCTCCAGATACCGGCTTGTCCATTGAGGATAATAGAGGTATTGGTGGAGTCAGTCATATCGCTGGAGCGATTGAAGAAGTCAGCACCAATGAGCCCCTCGGAGAACCACTTTGCCAGGGTGTCAATGTACTCCTTGTAGTTGTCGGAAGTAAAGGCGTTGACCACCTTGCCATCCTCGGCATAGAAGGCCAGAGAACTGGCGTTATCCACGTCAAAGCTGGTGGTACCGAAGGCATAGGAGAGGTCAGAAGTCAGGTTTGCGCTGACCATAATGGGGTCGGAAATATTATAGTTGTTTTTGAAGGCGGTGAGCACATCGTAGTAGTCGTC
>CAZFXB010000143.1:0-2907 GCA_964522835.1 uncultured Oscillospiraceae bacterium | reverse complement strand
CTATGGATCCCCATCCTATGCCGGAGAAAAAATACCCGGTGGCCATGACCCGGGAGAATATCCTGCGAATTTTTGGAGACTGCGGCGATTTTAATCAGAGAATGGTGCCGGTGGGGCCGGAGAAAGATCCGGTGTGGGTGTTTTCTGTGGATGGCCTGGTGTCGGATACCAATGTGTCTGACTTTGTCATAAAACCCTTGACTGAGGCAAAAAAACGGCCCTGTTTGGAGATGGCCCAGGAGCTGATTTATAATGCGGTGGCAAAGCCACTGACTGATCTGGACGAAGCAGCCTCCATGCTGGTGAACGGATTTTGCGTGGTGCTGTTTCGGGAGAATGAGGCGGCGGCATTTGAGGTGAAAACCGGAGAAAAACGATCTGTCTCAGCGCCGGAGGTGGAGACCACTGTGAAAGGGCCCAAGGATGCCTTCACGGAGACAGTGCGAACCAACACCAGTCTTTTACGGCGCCATCTCCGCACACCGGAGCTGCGGCTTCGGGAGCATATTGTAGGAAGAAGAAGCCTTACCAACGTGACGGTGTGCAGCATTGCGGGGCTGACCAGTCAGGACATGGTGGCGGCGGTGGAGCAGAGGCTGGCAACTATAGATATAGACGGACTTCTGACCCCGGCGGCGGTGGAGGAATATTTGACCGGAAGCCGAAAGACGGCGTTTCCGCTGCTGATCTACACGGAACGACCGGATCGATTCGCCTGGGGATTGCTGGAGGGGCGTGTAGGAATTCTGGTGGACGGGCTGCCCCTGGGATATTTGCTGCCCTGTAATCTGGAGGATTTTCTGAAATCCCCGGAGGATCGAAGCGGCAATTATGTGGCGGCCTCCTGTATTAAATTTTTGCGTTATTTGAGCTTGGGGGCTGCGTTGCTGCTGCCGGGCTTTTTTGGAGCGGTCAGTCTGTACCATCAGGAGATGATTCCTGCCAGCTGGCTGCGAGCCATTGGAGAATCCAGAGGTGCTGCCCCCTTTTCTGTGGGAACAGAGATATTACTGCTGTTGATTGCCTTCGAGCTGCTTCAGGAGGCGGGCTTGCATTTGCCTCAGAATCTGGGGCAGGCAGTGTCCATTATTGGCGGATTAGTGGTGGGATCTGCGGCAGTGGAGGCGGGACTGGTGTCTCCGGCTGCACTTATTGTGATATCGGCGGCGGGGATCTGCGGCTATACGCTGCCCCAGCGGGATTTTGCGGATGGAATCCGGGTATGGCGGTTTGTGATTGCGGTGAGTGGATTGGTTGCAGGGATGGCGGGCGTGACTTTGGGGGCAATTATGCTGCTGATCCATCTGGGGGATCTGCGAAGTCTGGGACGGCCTTATTTGGGAAAGCTTGCCCAGGGCCGGCTGCCCAAACTGCGGAGTCTGCTGACCAGAGAGAAGTATCGGGACACGGTGCTGGAGCCGAAAAATGTGAGAAATCAGAGGTAGAATCGTTGAAAAAATGGATCGTGGTTGTGGCGGTACTGGCAGTGCTGGGATATATGGACGCTTTTCCCTTTGAACATGCAGATGCGGGAGAGCTATGCATAGTAGAAACGTTGTTGGTGGAGGCGGATTCTGCCGGGCTTACATTATATAGTGCCCATGGGGTGGGCCGGGGAGAAACTATGGAAGCGGCAGTGAAGCGCTTGGAAGAACGTGTGCCTGGTCAGCTGTTCCTTCGGCAGGTGAAGCGGGTGATTCTTTGCAGGGGAGCGGAGAAACGTATTGATCCATTGGAAATGCCGGAGGCAATTCCCCTGGGGGCACATATTTATATGTATAACAATTCTGCGCAGCAGCTGATGGAATGTATGGAGGAAGAGGAAAAGCGGCTGTCGGCAAAGGAGCAGCGGGAAAAGGCTTTGCCAACCCTGGCAGAGCTGCAAAATGAGGTGTTGACAAAACATGATTGAAAAGGGAACCAGGGGGCCTGGACTGTTTTGCGCTACGGTGGGTCTTTCGGCGGTGGTGACAGCGGGCTTTGGATGGCTGGAGGTGCTGGCAGGCTGGGGTATTGCCGGTGTGCTTAAAGGCATTTTGCCGAAAGAAAGGGGAAAGCGTTGCAGGAATGTGTCTTACTGGCTTCTGATTGGCGCTGTAATTCTGTCAGTGGCTGTATTGGTGGAGGCGGAACAGGCGTTTCCGCAGGACAATACGTTTCCTTTTGTGTCAGCGGGATTGCTTTTTCTATTTTACCGAACCCTCATCGGAGAAAAGGAAACGGGAAGAATGGTCTCCAATGTGCTGGGGCTGGTGCTGCTGGTGCTGTTTGGGGCTATGTTCCTGTTCGGCTTCTCGGACGGCCATTGGGGGGGACTGAAAGTCGGCTCGATTCGCTGGAAACAGATATGGATCACGGTGCTGATGGCCTGCCCCTGGTGGGGGGAGAAGAAAAGCTGGGGGTGGTATGCAGCCAGTGCAGGCTTCTCTGTTGCCACGAGTGTTCTTTGCAGGGTTCTATTGGGGGCAGCGTTGACGGAATTTAGTCCTGTGCCAATGTTTCGGGCGGCCCAGACAATTGAAGTTATGGGAGTGCCGCAGCATTTGGAAGGCTTTGTTGCGACGGCGGTGTTACTGGGGGCATACAGCATGCTCTGCTATATTGGATCCCTTATAAGGGAATGGGGCGAAACACAATTTCAGGAAGATAAGAGACGCCTGTGGTGGGGAATCGTATTATCTGTTGTTTTCTTTTTAGAGTGGGCCTACCGATTGATGGGGAGTCTGGAAAAAGAACGAATCGCCACAGTATTTTGGGGTTTTACAGGGATTGTTGCACTACTTGTAGTAATTTTAAGAAAAATGAAAAAAGTGCTTGACAAATGGAGGATTGTGGGGTAAAATATCTGAGCGCTTGAGGTGAGCGGCTTCGAAAGAGGCCGAAGTTAAGAAAAACACATGGGAATGT
>CAZFXB010000142.1:0-5937 GCA_964522835.1 uncultured Oscillospiraceae bacterium | reverse complement strand
CCTCTGGAGGGCAGCTTTACGGTGGCAGGGATCTCCTGGCCAATGTTGCCGTCGAAGTCCTCGCACCAGCAGATCAGATCTACATAGTGGCCGCCGTCCTCGCCGATGTACTTGTCATAAACATAGCCCCGGGTGATAAAGGCATCATCGCCGTAGCCGTGGATGTTGCAGTACCGATCCTTCATATAGGGCACCTTTAACAGCTCCGTGGGCCGATAGAAGCCCTCGGGGAAGTGGTTAAACTGCTTTTCCTTGGGGGCGTCGTTGACGAAGCGCCAGCCCAGACGGGTTACAAAGCCATCGTCACCGCACCAGTTGGTAATGATCCGGGAGGAGAGCACCTTGGCGTGGAAATTGTACAGGTAGGCGATCTGGCCCAGGCCCAGATGACCGGAGTCGTTGTTGTAAAGGCCGGTCTTGGGGTCAAAACGGTAGAAATGGGGGTCGCCGCCGGTACCGGTCAAAATCTCCTTCAAACCGTTGTTGTCCTTCATAATCTGCCAGGCAGCCATGGTGCGGACGATCTCAAAGCCCACCTGGGGAGGAGCGCACACGGGGGTGGGCTCGTCACCGATGTTTACATCCTCCCAATAGAGGGTGTCTTTGCCCCGGATGGTCTCGTTTTTCCAGATTTCCGTCATCTTGTCGTAGTCTTCTTTGGTATAGATGTGGGCCTTGTGCCGACCTGCGCCGCCTACGCCCATGGGGCCGGGAGGGGGGCCCTTTTTCTCGTCGCCATCCGGGCCACCGGGGCCGCCCTTGGGGGGCTCCTTCTTCTCCTGCTTTTTGGGCTCTGCGCCGGGCACCTCAGAGGCCAAAATCTCATTGATCTCCGGATCCAGAGACCGCATCAGCGCTTCGGGCCAGCGGCGAATACACCGGGCAACCAGCTCATTGTTCTGATTGTACACCTCGCTGGTGCAAATAAAAATCATCAGACGCTTATAGCTGCCCTCTTCGGGCGTTATGTCAACTACATCCCAACCGGTTTCTTTGGCGGTAAGCTGGTCTCCGGGGAAAACGGGGGCGAAAAATTCATCGGTATGGTCGTAGCCATCCCCCAGGAAGGCTTCGCCGTCCGGCCGGATCAGATAGCCCAGCTCCTGGGGCACATTGCTGCGGGTCTCCAGAGATACATAGCCGGGAACCGCAGGCAGATTGCCCCAGACTGTGTTTTTGGCGTACTCCGGATCGTTAAACAGGGGGTTCCATCGATCCCAGCACCGAGCATAAAGCTGCATCACCCAGGGATCTGTGGAGGGGGGTTTCAGGCCATTGCCACCGAACATGGCCCCGGTTTCGCCCCGGCAGAACCGATCAATGGCAGCCTGCTCCTCTGGGGTATATTTGCCGGGATAGAATTTCTCCATTTTTTCTTCGGGGAAACGCATCTAGATCATCCTTTCCATTTCATTGGTCTCTTATTTTCATTATATCACGAATTCTAACCATTTCTCAAGGTGCAATATAGGCTCTGTCGGTCAATTTATCCTTCAGTGCAAGCAGCTCCTCCAGAGGGGAAAGCGCCATGGGGTGGTAGCGCCATCCGTTTGCCAAAAAGTCTCGATGTATGGGGCTAAGGGGCACAGGCTGCCCGTCTGCGTCAAAGGCCAGATGGGCCCCGGTGTCTGTGGGGCCCACCAGATAGTATTCGCCCAGTATGGCAATGCTCCGGGTGAAAAACAGGGCTAGTTCCTTTTGGGTGGGGGCTCTGCCGTCGGTGTGCAAAATCAGAATCCTGTGGGTACCATCTGTCATACCTGTGATTTTCATTTTCATCACCGATTTATTCTATGTGTTTTCGGGAGAATGTGCAAAATCGGATTGGATTTTTCCATTTCATGTGCTATACTGGAGACAAATGATATACAAAGGAGACATTCGTATGTCCATTCTACTGACCGGAGGAGCCGGATTCATCGGTTCCCACACTGCTGTTGAAATGATAAAGGCCGGCTATGATGTGGTGATTGCAGACGACCTGTCCAACGCCAGCCCCAAGGTTATTGACCGGATCGAAACCATCTCTGGCGTTCGCCCCAAGCTGTACCCCATTGACGTGGCAGACAAGGAAAAGCTTCGTCAGGTATTTCAGGAAAACAACATTGAGGGTGTGATCCATTTTGCGGGATATAAATGTGTGCCCGAGAGCTCGAAAAAGCCCCTGATGTACTACCGGAACAACCTGGATACTGCCCTTAGCACCCTAGAGGTGATGCAGGAATTTGGCTGCAATGCCTTTGTATTCTCCTCTTCTGCTACGGTTTATGGCGAAAAGAATCCGGTGCCCTTCACTGAGGATATGCCCACCGGAACGGCCACCAACCCCTACGGCACCACCAAGCTGATGATCGAGCAGATTCTGGAGGACACCTGCAAGGCCCATGAGAATCTTTCCGGTGTGGCCCTGCGGTATTTTAACCCCATTGGTGCCCATCCCTCCGGGCTTATGGGCGAGGCGCCCAATGGCATTCCCAACAACCTGATGCCCTATATCACCCAGGTGGCAGTGGGCAAGCGGGAGAAGCTGTCCGTCTATGGCACCGACTACCCCACCCCCGATGGCACCGGCGTCAGAGACTATATCCACGTGGTGGATCTGGCTCTGGGCCATGTGAAGGCAGTGGGCTATGCCCTGGAGCACAAGGGCTTTGAGGCCATTAACCTGGGCACTGGCAAGGGCAGCTCCGTGTTCGATGTGGTTCATGCCTTTGAAGAGGCTTCCGGGGTCAAGATCCCTCTGGTGATCGCAGAGCGTCGCCCCGGCGACATCGCATTCAGCTATGCCAAGGCAGACAAGGCCAAGGCACTGCTGGGCTGGGAGGCAAAATATACCCTCGGCGATATGTGCGCCCACTCCTGGAATTGGCAGAAGAATAACCCCAAGGGGTATGATGATTAAGTAAAAAACCGCCGGAGCCTGAGAGAGGTTCCGGCGGTTTTCAAAATTTCTGGGGACGTGATCTTTTGTGGGGCGTTCCGGAGGAAGGCACCCCGGGTTTTTATTACTGGGGCAAATAGGCCATCGGGTCGGTGGTTTCACCGTTTCGGTACACCTCGAAGTGAAGGTGATCCGGCTCTGCCTTCTCAAGCAGGGCGGTATTGCCCACCTGTCCCAGCACATCTCCGGCGGCTACGGTGTCCCCGGCCACCACCGAGGGAGTTTCCGACAGATTTGCGTACAGGGTAGAAAGGTCATCCCCATGGCTTACCACCACCACGGTGCCTAAAAAGTCGTCCTGGTAGACGGCAGTGACGGTACCATCCTGGGTGGCGCAGACCAGATCGCCCTGGGCTGCCAAAATATCCAGACCTTCGTGGGTTCGCCAGTCTGCCATGGTTTCGGAGTAGGTCAGGGTGTCCTGGCTAAAGGTCTCTGCCACATCACCCACCAGGGGCCACATGGCTGCGGTTTCGGAGACGGTCTGGCTGATGGTCTCCTCGTAGCTGTCCCCCATTTCATCGGTCTGACTGGTCTGGGCCTCTGCCGAAGGGGTGGGGGCGGTTTCTGTGGAGCCCTCCTCTGCGGGGGCGGGCATCTGGGATACCACAGCGGATGCCTCCACCGCAGAATCCTGTGCAGTTTTTACGAATACATAGCCTGAGATTCCGACTGCTGCAATGCAGGCGATCAGGGCTATGTAGTAGCCCTTTCCTGCAAAGCCCTTTTTGTTGTGTTCATTTTGCATTGTTTTGCACCTCCGAGGCTATTGTGGACAGAGAATTGGAAAAATATACTGCTTTTCCGGAAAAATTTTCATGGATTTTTTATAAGGAATTCCCCTTTCCCTTGCCGAGAGGATTCTGGTGTGGTATGATGGGGAAAAAGGAGGCTTTTTCTAATGAATTTAAAATATCCAAATCTGTTTTCTCCCATAACCATCGGCGGGGTGACCTTTAAAAACCGGATCTGGTCTGCGCCTGCCGGAACCCATCTGCTGGCAGGACTGGAGGAGTACCCCAACGAGGCCACCATTGCCTACTATGCCAACAAGGCCAAGGGCGGCTCTGCCAATATCACCTTCTCCGCTCAGAACATGGACATCTATAAGCCCGAGGACAATGTACATGCCCACGAGAATATCTTCCCCCAGAAGAACCATCGGATGTGGCGGCAGCTTACCGATGCGGTTCACTACTATGGGGCAAAAATCTCGCTGGAGCTGCTGGCTTTTGAGTACCACGGCTACAACGAGAATGGAGATCTGGTGTCCTATACCGTCAACGGCCACGGGAAAAAGTACCCCAAGCTGACCCGGGAAGTTATGGAAAAAATCGCTGTGACCTACGCCGACGCTGCGGAGGCGGCCCTGGACTGTGGATTTGACATGATTTTGATCCACGGCGGCCACGGCCTGGTGCTGTCCCAGATGCTCTCCCCCAAGTTTAACACCCGGAAGGATGAATTTGGCGGCTGCCTTGAAAACCGGGCTAAGTTCCCCATTATGATCCTGGATGCCATCCGGCAGCGGGTGGGCCGGAAGCTGCTTATCGAGTACCGGATCTCCGGCAGTGAGTTTACAGAGGGCGGCTTTACCCCGGAGGACTGCATCGAATACCTGAAAATGATCCAGGACAAGATCGACATTGCCCATATTTCCTGCGGCAGCTTCTATTCTGAGACGGAGCACATTATGCACCCCTCCAACTTCCTGCCCGCAGGCTGCAATGCCCATCTGGCCCGGAAGGTGAAGGAATCCGGAGAAATTAAAATTCCTGTGCTGACTCTGGGTGCTTTCCAGCACCCCGATTTGATGGAGGAGACCATAGCCACCGGCGGTGCCGATCTGGTGGCTATGGCCAGAGGTACCATTTCCGATGCATTTGTGCCGGATAAGGCCCTCCACGGAAAAGAGGATGAGATCATCCCCTGTATCCGCTGCTTCCACTGCCTGGACTATGGCAGAAACACTGCCTTTGCCTGTTCCGTGAACCCCACCGTGGGTCGGGAATATCGGCTCCGCCTGCTGGAGGACAAGCCCACAGGCAAGAAAAAGGTGGTGGTCATTGGCGGCGGCCCCTCTGGCATGGAGGCAGCCATTGTGGCATCTCAGCGGGGCCATGATGTGACCCTGATCGAAAAGGCCGGAGAGCTGGGCGGCAAGCTGGTGTTCTCCCGGCAGACCGAGTTTAAGAAAGATCTCCGGAAGTTTATGGACTACCAGATCCACATGGTGGAAAAGCTGGGGGTTCAGGTGTTGCTGAATACGGAGGCAACCCCGGAAATGGTGGAGAAAATGGCTCCCGATGCGGTGATTGCCGCTGTGGGTGCCGACCCCATTGTGCCTAAGATCCCCGGTGTGGAGCGGGAGAATGTAATCACCGCCGAGATGGCCTACGAAATGGGCCTGCGGGGAGAGGACATGGGGCAGAATATCGCTGTGTTGGGCGGCGGCCTGGTGGGCTGTGAAACTGCCCTGTACCTGAGCATGGTGCTGGGGAAGCAGGTTACCCTGATTGAAATGACCAACGCCATCGCCGCCGAGGAATATTCTATCCCCCGTCAGGCCCTGGTGGAGCACATGAATGAATATGTGACCTATTACTGCGGGGTCAAATGCACCGGTATTACCGAAGAGGGCATGAAGGTGGCGGATTCCTATGGAAATCAGGCCATCCTTCCGGCAGATACTGTGGTTTTGGCGGCGGGTATGCGGCCCAGAACGGCTGAGGGCGAAAAATTCCGGGGACTTTCCCTGTTTTTCGAGGCCACTGGCGACTGTGTTGTGGCCAAGAATGTGCGTACCGCCACAAGATCTGCCTACGATGCAGCATCCAGAATTTGAGGTAAAAAATAAAAGCGAAAGGTGAATAGGTTACCCTGCTTTGCACTGGTGCGGGAGCACCAGAAGCCTCCCTTGTTAAAGGGAGGTGGCACGGCAAAGCCGTGACGGAGGGATTGTGCCGTAGGGTGTCGTGTATAGCAAAAACTTTTCG
>CAZFXB010000141.1:0-5975 GCA_964522835.1 uncultured Oscillospiraceae bacterium | reverse complement strand
CTGTCTTTACGATCAGAGATACATCAGTTCCTTCGCCTGCTGCCGCAGGGCTTCCCGGTCGTCGGGATGGGCCACGGAGATCAGAGCTTTTGCCCGCTCCGAAATGGTGCGGCCCTTGAGCTGGGCAATGCCGTACTCGGTCACGATATAGTCCACGTAGTTTCTGGGCACGGTGACCACCGCACCGGGGGTCAGTGTGGCCTTGATTTTGCTCTGGCCCTTGCCGCTGCGGGCAGGGAAGGCCAGAATGCTGCGGCCGCCCTTGCTGCGATAGGTGCCGTAGGCAAAGCAGAATGCGCCGCCGGAGCCGGAGATCTGCTTGGGGCCGATGGACTCGGCGCAAACCTGTCCGGTAAGATCCATCTCCACCAGGGTGTTGATGGACACCATGTTATCCTGCCGGGCAATGTTGAATGGATCTACCACATCACGGCCACTGCGGATGATGCAGTCCTCCCGGGAGGACAGGAAGGGGTAGAGCTCCGGCACACCCTCGGCAAAGGCGCAGACATGGAGATTTCTGTCGAAAGACTTCCGGCTGCCATTGATGACCCCGGCCTTGATGAGCTCCATCATGGAGGTGGTGAACATTTCCGTGTGAATACCCAGATCCTTTTTATCCTTCAGGAATCCACCCACCGCATTGGGGATACCGCCGATGCCCAGCTGGATGGTGTCGCCGTCATGGACAAGGGATGCCACTGCCTCACCGATTTTCTTTTCCACATCGGTGGATTCCATATTGGGGATCACATATTCAGGCCGATCCACCTCTACCAGCATATCCACATCCCGAATATTGATGGCAACGGAGCCGTGCATGTGGTGCAGCTTGGGATTTACCTCCAGAATGATCTTCTGCCCCTGTTCCAGCGCCGCCAGCATACCCAGGCCATCGGCAGCATGGTTCATAGGCACATGAAAATCGCCGTTTTCGTCCATGGGGGTCACGGCAGAAATGGCCACGTTGGAGGGATGGCCGGATACCGCCACGGTATAGTAGCTCTGGAGGTCAGAGGGCACATAATCCACCAGCCCCATGGGCAGAGAATTTCGGTAGAAGGTGGGGCCAAAGAAGTAGTTATACATTTCGATGTGGCCCTTCATATTGGGATCCACCATAAAGGGATACAGGCCGCTGCGGCCCTTCCAGATCTTCACATTTTCAACATCCTGGGCGATCTCATGGAGATGGGACAGGATTTCTCCCGGCTCGGAGTAGTTGTTTGTGGTAAAAATTACATCTCCGGAGCGAATGCTGTGAAGCACCTCGTCCATGGTGCATTTCTTTTCCTGATATAGCTTTTCAAAATCGGTCATGGTCATGGCTCCTTTTGTATTGTTTCTATGTCCATTATATCGAAGGAGGTCGGAAAAGAGAAATCGGGGATTTTCAGGGCCTTTTTTTGATTTATGCGTAACGTGCATAAATCGGATTGCATCTTTTGGCCGAGTGTGATATCATGGTCAGGAGGTGATTTCCATGGAAATTCGACAGCTTCGTTATTTTATCGCTGTAGCGGACACGCTGAATTTCTCCAGAGCCGCCAGCAGTGTATATCTTTCTCAGTCCGCCCTATCCCGCCAAATCGCAGACCTGGAGCAGGAAGTGGGCGTGCCCTTGTTTCACCGCTCTACCCGTCAGGTAGAGCTGACAGAGGCGGGCCGTGCCCTACAGCACAGTGCCAAGGAGCTGATCTCCCGGTGGGAAAAAATGCTTCCGGAGGTGCGAAATCAGGTTTCGGAACAGCATCGTGCCCTGACCCTGACCGTGGGCACCGATTCCCGTGCCCTGGCCGCCAATAACCGTCGGATCAAAATGACAGAAATGCTCTTTGCGCTTCGGCGGGAGCATCCCGGTCTTCGGGTGCTGCTGCGAAAATGCGAATACGGAGACATTCTGAAAGGCTTGGGGGACAAAACCCTGGACTGCGCCCTGGTACTGGATCGGGAACTGGAAACCCGGGGGGATATTGTACAGGATGTGTACGATCAGGAGGAAATGGTGCTGGTATTCCGCAGCGCCAACGAACACCGGGACGAGGATTACGATTCGGTGATCTCCAACCGTGGACTGGTACTGGTAGATCAGGAGCCCCAGGGTCTCTACCATATTATCCGTATTTTAAGCGATTTAAAACTGGAACCCCAAATTCGTTTCTGCCCATCTCTTGATGACATGACCATGACCGTGGAGGCAGGCGAAAGTGCCACCATTCTGCCCCAGTCCGTACTGGAAAAGCTGGATAACCCCAATTTAACGGTGCTTCGGCTGCCTACCGAATACGCCAAGCTCCAGCTGGCTCTGCTTTCCCCAAAAAACCACAACAACTCCATTCTGGAGGAATTCCGGACAAGAACCCGGAGCCTGTTCCAGCAAGACTGACAAAAAAACAGGAACAGTTGCAAAATGCCCAGATTTTTCAACTGTCCCTTTGAAATTTGTCCTTCAGGACGGATTAGATAGGATTCAGGCGTGTTGCAAGTGATTTTGCAACACGCCTGCTGATATATTTAGCCACCCGGGAATCCACCGGGGCCACCAGGGAAGCCGGGGCCGCCGCCAGGGCCACCGCCTGGGAAGCCTCCGGGGCCGCCGCCAGGGCCGCCAAAGCCGCCCTGATTGTAGATCTGGGAAGTCATTTCAATGGTGCTGAGCGTCTCACCGCCGGTAATGGTGGTGTTCTCTGCAAAGCCGTTTTCGTCTGCATCGGCCACTTCACCGCCCACCACAATGGTATAGGTGTTGCCGGACTGAACACCGGGAGTGGATACGGCAATGCTGCTATAGTCTGTAACCGGGGTAAAGGATACCACCACATTGCCGTCCTTATCACAGAGGGCGATAGGCGTCCCACCGGATTGACTGGTGATCGTCGCCAGAATTGAGCCCTGATTCTCGGCGGTACCGAAGCCCTGGGCCATACCGGATGCACCTGTGGCAACCACAACGCCGCCGGTGATGGTGGAACCGCCGTCGCAGTCCAGGGCACCATTCATGGACCAGCTGGGGCCGGAAACCAGCACCACGCCGCCAGACACGTTCATTGTGTCATTGGAGTCGATGCCATCTCCCTCTGCATTGATTACAATATAGCCGCCGGAGATATAAATGTCACCCACCCCGTTGCCGAAGGGGCCGGGGAAACCGTCGAAGTCGGTTTCGTCTGCATCTCCCGCCGCATTGAGGCCGTCATCCGAGGCAGTAATATCAATATTTCCTCCGGAAATATACAGCTCCGTTCCCTCCAGGCCCTCGTAGCTCTGGGTAATGAGAATGTCTCCTCCGGAAACGTTCAAAGTCTCGTTGGCATGAACCCCATCGTCCCCTGTGGCAATCTGGAAGCTGCCGCCGGAAATGGTCACGTTGTTGTCAGAGTGAATGGCATCGTCCAGGGCATTGATCTGATAGTCTCCACCGGAGATTTCAATATCCACCCCCGACTTGATTCCCTTATAAGATTCCAGCTCGTCCAGCATTTCGCCATCTGTGCCGCCCCCGGCGGTAAGCACATAGGTTCCCCCCAGCAGCGTCACCATGGTGTCACCCTGGATGCAGTCCTTCCCGGCCTGGATGGTCAGATCACAGTCTGCCACGTACACAAAGCCCTTGTCCGTGTCCTCCTGGTTGTCGGACTTCATACCGTCTCCCCCGGAGGTAATGTGAATCTCACCCCAGCCGATTCGAAGACTGTCCTTTCCGCTGAGTCCGGTACTCTGAGCGTTGACAGCAAGATGGTCAATGGCCAGCACCAGGTCATCCTTGGACACCACGCCGTGCTTGTAGTTGCCGGTTACCGTCAGGCTGCCGGTGCCATTGATGGCCAGATCTGCCCGGCTGAAGATGGCTCCGTCGGCCTTCTCGTCCAGGCTGTACACATAGTCGCTGCCGTCAGAGATCACATTTTCCGTGCCCTCCTTGGCGGTAATATACACCTTATCGGCCTGGGCCACATAGATGGCAGGGCCGTTTCCGTTTTCAATGGCGGCGTTGTCCAGCACAATCTGCACTTTGTCCGTATCCGCCACGGATATGGTAATGGTCGTGTCTTTGAAGGCACCGGAGACAATATACGTACCCGCCTGGGTAATATCCGGATTGTCCACCGTCAGAGGAATAGCCTCCCCTTCGTCAAACGTTCCGGTGATCTCCCGTTTTTTAAACAGGCCGCTGTCGATCAGGGCCTGGGCCTCCTCGCTGAGGTCAGGCTCCGCCGGAGTCTCCTCTGCCGGGGCGGTCTCCAGTGCGCTGTCCACTGTCTCAGCCCCATCCTGGGGCGCAGATTCCGGTGCTACCGGTGCCTGGCTGGACTCCACGGCGGTGGTACAGCCCGTGAGCAAAATGCAAAGCCCCAACAGGCCCGCCATAAGTCCGGTAAACTTTCTTCTCAAAGTGTGTCACTTCCTTCAACAATTTCAGAAATGGCGATCTCCAGATTGCCGTTTCGGCACCGGAGTTCATCAATAAACTCCTGCTGCTGGGTCAAATCCTTCATCTCCATCAGGTACTGGAGCTTGTAGAGGGAACCCATATTGGTGGTTTTGGTTTTGACCAGTCGGCATTTCCTGGTGTACTTCTCAAAGAGATCATCAAACTCGTGGGCAAACCGAAGGGATTCCGGCACAGTAATATGAAGCTCCACCTGCCGCTCATTGCCCATGGGAATCGCCGACATCAGGATCATAACGCCACAGACAATCACAGTAAACAGCAGGGCCAGCACCACATAGCCTGCGGCGCAGGCCAAGCCTGCGGTCATGGCGAGAAAAATAGTGGCAATATCCTTGGCCTTACCTGCTACGGAACGGAACCGCACCAGTGAAAAAGCACCCATAACCGCCACACCGGTGCCCACATTGCCGTTGACCATAACGATCACCGTATGAATCACCATAGGCAATAGCACCAGGGACACGGAAAAGCTCTTGGAGGGGCTGCTTTTCACCCCGGAAGCCAGGGCTGCAATCACACCGCAGACCCCCGCCACCAAAAGACCGATGAGATAGCCGGACACGGTAAGCTCCGCACCGGAAATTGAGTTAAATATGGCTGACATATTCCTTCGCTCCTTCATCTTTATGTTTTTCTAAAATCGTTTCCTGATAGGCTGTACCATACTTGGAAAAAGAGGTGGGCAGAATGCCGCATTGATCCAGGGCATGGGACAGCCAGACCGGCATAGCCCCATCCGTCTTGATCTCCATAAGTACCGTATCCGGGGGAATAATGGTTTTCCCCTGGGGCCCTGCCTCTAAAAAAAGATCCCGGTTCCGGTATCGGACAGAACCATCGAAGGTAATCCGCAGATTGGGCATCCCCTTGACATAGTAGGCATCCCGCTCATAGACGATCATCATGGCAGGCTTAGGCCGATGGTAGAACTCCATTGCGTAGTCGATCTCCCGCATGATCTGGCTGTCCCGGGGCATTTCCCCCGTGTCCAGGTATCGCTCTGCCTCCTGGAGGGTCATAACCACCCGGCGCTTATATACCACGCCCTGGTATTTCTTTTTCAGCTCCAGAAAAACGGAGCTGTCCGGCCTTGGGGTGCCGTAGCTCCGGAGCCGCAGCTTTTCCTTGTAGGCCTCTGCATCAATGGAGTTCCGGATCAGAAGATAATCCGGGGTGTCCAGATAGAGGCTGCAAATGGTGCTCTCTCCATGTTCATCCGGCGTTAAATAGTCGCCCACTGTATCCAGAAGCTGCTGCTTCTGCTGCCGTGTCAGCCGGTATTTTTTCTCGATTCGTTTAAAGATACAAAGCTCCTCCCCCATCGGAGCACCTCCTTGTACCGATATTTCTGAAAAACCAAATGACAAAACCGCCCCAGACAGCCGGACCATGTTATGGATGGAATCAGGGCGGTTTCAGACTACAAAAACTTTACACGGTCTTTGTGTAATCTATATATTGATTTTATCATAATTCTATGAACGATTCCAGTATCCATATTTGCCTATTGCCCACCAAAAGG
>CAZFXB010000140.1:0-6035 GCA_964522835.1 uncultured Oscillospiraceae bacterium | reverse complement strand
AGCATACCACTTCCAATCGCAGACGCGATTGGAAGTGGTATGCTCCCATCGACAGGTGGATGTATTCACGATATAAAAAAGTGATTTGCATTTCCGACAAAACTGAATCTGCTCTTTGTTCAAGTCTTGCCCATTTCAATCCTCCGACAACTATAATCTATAATGGCATCGACACAAATCGCTTTGCAAAAGCGTTGCCATTTAATCTAAAGGCAGACACAAATCACGTTGCTTTAATGCAAATTGCCGGATTCAGATATCAAAAAGACCAAAAGACAGTAATTCGTTCTTTAAAGATATTACCGGAGTATATACATGCATACTTTGTTGGCGATGGTGTTTTCAAAGATGAATGTATCGAATTAGCCCAAAATATAGGAGTGTCTGAACGAACACATTTCTTGGGAGCGCGTACCGATGTACCCGAACTAATTAAGGCCGCTGATATCATCGTTATGTCATCACATTGGGAAGGTTTTGGTTTAGCAGCAGTTGAAGGAATGGCTGCCTCTCGTCCAACAATTGCATCTGACGTTGATGGTCTGAAAGAAGTCGTAAAGGATGCAGGATTGCTATTCAAACAAGGAAATGAATCAGATTTAGCGGATAAGGTGTTGCAACTTATCGAAGATAAGCAACTCTACGAACAGGTTGCTAATCAATGTTTTGGCCGGGCTCAAGAATACGACATATCTGTAATGGTCGACGGTTATATAAACGTTTACAACGAACTATCTAACTAATATGAAAATTGTACGGACATCGACGGTGCCTGGGTCGTTGAATAATTTTTGCCGAGGATTGCTGAAAGAATTGCAAGAGCAAGATGACTATGATGTTGTTGCTGTAAGCTCTCCGGGAAAAGCACTTGATGAAGTTAAGGATAGGGAAGGTGTAAAAACTTACGCTGTGGCGATGGAGCGCCATATCTCTCCTTTTAAGGATCTTAAAAGTCTATGGGGGCTGATAAAGGTATTTCGAAGGGAGAAGCCAGACATGGTTCATTCCATAACTCCTAAGGCTGGACTGCTTTCTATGATTGCTGCGTGGATCACGGGAGTGCCTGTCCGACTTCACACTTTTACGGGTCTAGTGTTTCCAACTTCAACTGGTCTTAAGCAGAAGATTCTTATCCTGACTGATCGGGTTACATGTGCATGCGCAACTCACATTATGCCAGAGGGTGAAGGCGTGAAAGCTGATCTGCAGAGATACAATATCACGAAAAAAGATCTCAAAGTTCTCGGCTTTGGCAATATTAAGGGGATTGACTTAAAATACTTTGACCCGGAATTGCCAGCTGTGAAAGCCGAAGCGGCAAAAATCCGTAAAGATGGTGTTTTTACATTCATTTTCATAGGTCGGCTTGTCCGCGATAAAGGAATAAATGAGCTTGTCGAGGCTTTCTGTAAATTAAACACTCAGAATCCAAATACGCGTCTTTTGCTCGTTGGAGGACTTGAGCAGAATCTCGACCCCTTGAAACCGTGGACATTGGATGAGATAAATCGTAATAAAGATATTGAAACTATACATTGGCAAAATGATATCCGACCATGGCTTGTAGCATCAGACGTTTTGGTTTTTCCTAGCTATCGCGAAGGTTTCCCTAACGTGGTAATAGAAGCCGGAGCTATGGGGCTACCCTCAATTGTGACCGACATAAATGGCTCACGTGAAATTATTGAAGATGGTAAAAACGGAATAATTATTCCTTCGAGGCAGTCAGACCTATTACAAAGAGCAATGGAGGTTTTCGTAACAGACAAAGACTTGACTAAACGGCTCTCTACAGATGCACGGAGCATGATTTCATCGCGTTTTGAGCAAGGTTACGTACGCCAATGTCTTAAAGACTATTATAAGGAGATATTAGGATGAAGTTGTATAAGAATTTTTTTAAGCGGACGATAGATGTTGTGGCGAGTGGAGGTGCATTGCTTGTGCTGAGTGTGCCTCTTGTGGCTGTTACTGTTTGGTTGCATTTCGCCAACAAGGGGGCGGGTGCGTTCTTTTTGCAGGAGCGTCCCGGCAAAGGCGGCAAGATCTTCAGAGTTGTTAAGTTTAAGACCATGACAGATGAACGTGATTTAAATGGGAATCTATTGCCAGATGCAGACCGTTTGACTAACGTTGGTAAATTTGTCAGATCTACTTCTATTGATGAGTTACCACAACTTTGGAATGTCTTCAAAGGGGATATGTCGCTCATCGGGCCGCGCCCACTTTTGGTTCAATATTTACCACTTTATTCGAAGGAACAGGCTCGTCGACATGAAGTTCGGCCTGGTATTACCGGATGGGCGCAGTGTCATGGTCGTAATGCAATATCATGGACAAAGAAGTTTGAACTTGATGTCTGGTATGTCGATAACATCTCTTTCAGCACAGATTGTAAGGTTATTTTGACAACTATCAAAAAGGTGCTTTGTCGAGAAGATATTAATTCTGCGACGTCCGCAACAATGGAATATTTCAATGGCAATAATTAATCTTTTTGGTGCAAGTGGGCATGCCAAGGTAATCAAAGATATTATCGAGGCTCAAGGTGATAAGTTGGGATGTCTTTATGATGATGCTCCTCGTTGTGAGGAAATTCATGGAAAGCCTGTTTATAAAGCATCGGATACTAAAGTAGATGGTTCTCTTATCATTTCTATTGGTGCTAATAATGTTAGGAAATTAATATCGGAAAAGTATAATAATTTCTACGCTATAGCGATACATCCTCAAGCCATAGTGGCTCCCACTGTAGAAGTTGGAGCGGGAACTGTAGTAATGCACGGAGCTATAATACAGTCGGACGCGTATATTGGTAAGCACTGTATAGTTAATACCGGTGCATCTATAGATCATGAATGCATCATAGAAGATTTTGTTCATGTATCTCCACATGCAACTCTATGTGGCAATGTCAAAGTCGGAGAAGGTAGTTGGATTGGGGCTGGCTCTACGATAATTCCTGGAATAAAAATAGGTAAATGGTGTGTGATTGGAGCAGGATCTGTAGTAGTTAGAGATATACCTGATGGAGCAATTGCTTTTGGTAATCCGTGTAAAGTGAAATATAGTAAAATGAATAATTTATCAATGCAGTCTATGGGGGGGGCAAAGTGCTAAACCCCAGTTGTTTGGCTGCGTAAAATATACTTCTTATGCAGTCAAATATATTAATAACATCTGCAGGAAAACGTGTCGAGCTTTTATTGGAGTTTCAGCGTGAACTAAAAAAAGTGTTTCCTGATTCAAGAGTTTTTGCCGCAGATTTGAACCCTCAAATGTCTCCGGCTTGTCATCTTTCTGATGGCGCTTTCAGAGTACAACGTGTAACTAATCCTGAATATATCGAAGAACTTCTGGAAATAAGTTGTGCGAATAAAGTTAAACTTATTATTCCTACAATAGATACAGAACTTGCCGTATTAGCAGCAAATAAAGGACGATTTCTAGATTATGGCATTGAGATAATGGTTTCAGACAACTGGTTCATATCTACATGCAGGGATAAAAGGGAAACCGTGGAATTTTTTGATAAACTTGGAATTAGAAATCCGTCACCTTGTGATAAGTATAATCCGGTATTCCCTATGTTTGCCAAGCCATATGATGGCTCACTGAGTACAAATATTCATGTTATAAATACGCCTGCAGATCTTACGGATGAAATACTCAATGATCCAAAGCTACTCTTTATGGAACTAATTGATAAGAATGAATACAAAGAGTATACAGTGGATATGTATTTCGATTCAGAAGGTTCTGTAAAAAGTATAGTACCGAGAGAAAGAATTGAAATCAGAAGCGGTGAAGTTAATAAAGGAGCCGCAAGAAAGAACTATCTTGTGGAGTTTCTCAGGGATAAAATGTCTTCAATACCGGGTGTAAAAGGTTGTATTTGTATACAGCTTTTCTATCGTGAGACTGATAATGATGTTGTAGGCATTGAAATAAATCCACGATATGGCGGTGGTTATCCCTTATCTTATTACGCTGGGGCTAATTTCCCAAGATATATGATTGAGGAATATCTCTTAAGCAAAAAGATACCATATACAGAAGATTGGAGAGACAATACAATAATGCTAAGGTATGATTCTCAAGTTATAGTAAATGGATGACATTTGCGTAGTATTTGATCTTGATGACACCCTATATAAGGAAATTGCCTTCCTAAAAAGCGCTTATAGGAATATTTCAGTTCTCGTAGCCGGAGAAACATATAATTCAGGTGAAATTTTCAACTACATGCTTGAAAATTATTACAACGGAGAAGATGTATTCACTAAGGTTTTAGACAAGTATTCGTCTTCTTTGACAAAGGATGATCTACTTGTAGAGTATAGAACACATTTTCCATTCATTGAACTGCCAGATGAGTCAGCCTTGCTTTTAAATTACCTAAGAGATAATAATATTATTCTAGGAATCTTGACCGATGGAAGAGCTATTACCCAAAGGAATAAGATTAAAGCTCTTGGTTTGCACGAGTTTGTTTCAAACGGAAACATTCTGATATCAGAGGAATTTGGTTCATCTAAGCCTGCAGTAATCAATTATCAATATTTTGAGAATAGGCATTCTGATGTTAGTAGATTCTTCTATATCGGAGATAATCCAAGGAAAGATTTTCAATCTCCAAACAGATTAGGTTGGCAAACTATAGGGTTGATTGACGATGGACATAATATACATAAGCAAGACGTAGTTCCAAGAAGTGATTTTCAACCCCAAATATGGGTTGAAAGACTCTCTGATTTAATTAATGAATTTAATAAGATAATTTAAATTGATATGAGAGATCGGATTTATCTTTGTCTGGCTCACATGAGCGGCAAGGAACAGGATTTTATAAAGGAGGCGTTTGATACCAATTGGGTTGTTCCGATGGGACCGAATGTCACCGGTTTTGAAAAAGACCTCGAAGAGTTTGTGAATAAGACTGATGACAAACCGCTGGAGAAGAAGGTGGTGTGTTTGTCGGCAGGTACAGCGGCGGTGCATCTCGCTCTCTTGGCATGTGGCGTTGGCCAGGGAGACGAAGTCCTTGTACAGTCGTTTACGTTTTGTGCTTCAAGTCACCCGATTACTTACCTTGGTGCAACTCCTGTATTTGTTGATTCTGAACGCGATTCATGGAATATGGATCCCGATCTGTTAGAAGCTGCTATTAAAGATCGTGTGGCAAAAACAGGCAAAAAGCCGAAGGCTATAATTCCTGTTGCACTGTACGGTATGCCGTATCAGGCAGACCGTATTATGGAGATAGCTAATAAATATGACATACCCGTTATCGAAGATGGTGCTGAAGGATTTGGTTCTCTCTATAAAGGGCAGGCTCTTGGTACATTCGGTGAGTACGGCGTGCTATCGTTCAACGGGAACAAGATGATTACCACGTCGGGTGGCGGTGCGCTCATCTGTCCTGATGCGGACAAGGCTCGCGAAATACTATTCTATGCCACGCAGGCTCGCGAATCATACCCTTACTATCAGCATGAGCACATCGGCTATAACTACCGTATGTCGAATATATGTGCCGGCATTGGTCGCGGCCAGATGACTATCGTAGATGACCATATTGCACACCACAAACACGTTCAAGAGCTTTATTGTGAATTATTGAAAGACGTAGATGGTATCACTATGCATATCAATCCGTCGGCCGACTATGATTCAAACTTCTGGCTCTGCACAGCAACGCTTAGTCCAGATTTGAAAATTAATGGTCAGGAAAATGCTTATAAGCAAGTAATTACAGGAGCTGTTGGTGGCGCTGCCGGCGTGACTCACGTTGCAAAATCTGCTACAACTGACTGTCAGCCTAATGCCAATGTAGAAGCTCTGCGCGTTGCTCTTGATGCGGCTAACATCGAAGCTCGTCCGCTGTGGAAGCCAATGCATAAGCAGCCTGTATACAAGTATGCTCCGGCTTACGTTAACGGCGTGAGTGAGGCTCTATTTGCGGTTGGTATTTGTCTGCCTGCCGGACCATACGTAAGTGATGATGACGTTCGTTATATAGTTGATTGTATTAA
>CAZFXB010000139.1:2972-6081 GCA_964522835.1 uncultured Oscillospiraceae bacterium | reverse complement strand
AGCATATATGGATCCATTCCGCAGGGGGAAATTTGCACCGCAGCTTCACGCAGTTGAACTGCCGTATCTGCCTCCCGACAAACCCGCCGCAGATAATCCGGATAAATCGTCTCAACGGCTTTATCCGATTCCATCATCTGACGAATCTCTTCCAGTGTAAATCCAGCCCGCCGAAGCGTCGCTATGGCCTTGAGCTGGCGAACATCCTCATCAGAATAATCTCGAAAGTTCCTCCCATTTCGCTGCTCCATTTTGGGCATCAAAAGTCCCTGTTCTTCATAAAACCGTATGGTTCGCTCTTTCAGACCGGTTTTTTCACTTAGTTCTTTCGGTTTCATACAAATCCAACCCCTTTCTGAAAAAAACATAACATACGCACCAGGTGCCATGTCAACACATATCGCAATGATTCTCACAAAAATATAACCATTGCAAATTTATGTAAAGGTAGTATATCGCATTTTCCGGAAAACGCCACTCGATATTACGATCTCGTGGTTCAGAAAATCTCCAATTTGGCCTAATTCCCAGAACGTTGTCCCCATCCCAGAGACCTGGCCTTAAAAGCAAAGGGGTATCGGTATCTCCTTGTCAAAAATTATTATGTATTTTACATCATAAAAGGGGACACTGTGCAAATCAGGCGAATATTGTACGCAAGGCGGGATTACCGTAAGCTTTTATAATTCCCCACGCCTGAAGGAATTTTTTCGTGCTTATTGCAAGAACGAGGTGGTCTCCACGCACATATATGTTTAACCGTTCTTGTGTTTTGTTCATATTACTATTTTAACGCATAAGAAGTCTCCAGCCAACCTCCTTTCGGGGCGACTGGAGACTTCTTTTATTTTGGGCTATTTTGCAGCGGTTCCCGAGGCGAAAAACAGGTTATGCGGCCTTGGCAAGATACCGGTCGTAGGCAGCCTGCATCAGAGACAGAGCCTCGTCAATGTTCATGGAACGAAGGTTTTCAGCCATATCATTCAGTGCGGATGTGGGCTGATTGCCAACCAGAATGCTGGCAATGGTCTCCTCCATATAGGTTTCGATATCACCCATAATGGCGGTGTAGCTTTCTGCCTCTTCTGTGGTCAGGCTGGCAGAGGAGGGATAGTTTTCGCTGCAGAAGGTCTCATCACTGTTGTCCCAGGACTCCATGGCGGTCTTTTGCAGGTCGCCGAAGTAGTACTGGAGCCGATAGCAGTCATTTACATAAGGACCGCCGGAGGTGATATAGATGGAGCAGGTCAGGGAGGAGGGCAGGCCAATGGGGCTCTGAAGAATGTTCTCGTTCAGGTGAGGCGCACCATTTTCGTCATAGTTAAAGGACACATCTTCCAGGCCGTAGTTGCAGAGGAAGGTGCCTTCCTCAGAGTACCAGTAGTCGATCCACCGGAGACAGGTCTCCACATCGTGGCAAGCGGTGGTGACGGTATAGCCGCCGCCGGTGACCTTGTCTTCCTTCAGGTACATCATGGGAGAATCGGCGGTTTTCTTGGGATAGGTGGTGCCGGTGATGGCAAAGTTGGGGTCATCCACCATGTCGCCGTACATGTCGAACATAAGCACATTGGCAGTCCAAACGCCTGCATCTCCGGAGGAAATGAGACCGGTATCCGGGTCGGTGGTGGTGGTACGGGACAGGAAATCCGGGTCGATGAGACCATCGGCATACCACTGGGCCATCAGGGCCACATAGTCATAGTAGTCCTGCTCCAGACCGGCGTACTTTACTTCGTCATCTACCACATAGAACAGGCCGGTGGAAAGGTCGCCGGGGACACCATAGCCCAGGGAGTAGTAATTGGTCAGGCCGGTGTAGGGCAGCAGCAGGGGTGCGTAGCAGTCCATCTCCGTTTTAAAGGCAGAGAGCACCTGATGATAGTCGTCATAGGTCACAGGAATGTCCAGATTCAGGGTGTCCAGCCAGTCCTTCCGGATGACAGGGCCCACGTTCTGCTCGGTGCCGATCTCAAAGCGGTAGAACTCCGCAATGGCACCGGAGTCGGTGTAGGCAGCCAGCTTATATTCCTTGTTGCTGTCCAGCACGGCCAGATAGTTGGGCATACAATCCTCCAGATAGGGGATCACATCCATGGCAATGCCATCCTCCACCATGAGATCCGGGTTGGTGTAGTAGCTGCTGCCGCCCAGGATCATGTCGGTGAAGCTGCCGGAGGCGGCCATGAGAGAGAATTCCTCAGTGGCGGCTTCGGTGTTGGCCAGTACATAATCAATGTGTACATTGGTGCGGGCTTCCATCTCCTCTGCAAAGGGGGTGGCGCCGGGGCCGTCGATGAAGTTGGCCAGCACAGGAGGCCAGGTATACCAGAGGGTAAAGGTGGTGGGCTCCTCTGCAATGGGCAGCTCTACGGTGACAAACTCGTGGAGCGGAGCAGCTTCTTCTGCGGTGGAGGCTTCCTCCTGGACAGATGCTTCCTCTGGCAGAGTGTCAGGGGTCTGAGCAGCTTCGGGTGCTTCCTCCACGGATTGGGAGGCAGGGGCGGATGCTTCAGAGGTAGATGCTGGGGTGGTGCCACAGCCTGCGAAGAGAAGCATCATCAGGGATAGGGTCAGTAGCCATGCTGTTGCTTTTTTCATAGGGATACCTCTTTTCTGTATGTTATGATATGTTACTTTGCGGGCATCAGGACAATTTTTCCGGAGTAGGTGCCGGAGCAGACTTGGGTGGGCTTGCCGCCCAGGGTCATCAGACCGGAGACCTTGCCGGTTTCCGCAATGGTCAGCTCGCTGAGGTAGCTGGGGCCGGAGACAGTCCAGGCGGCATTCGCACCCACTGTGACCTTTACGCCAAACTCCGTATCCTTGGGGCAGGGGAAGGTCTCTACCCGGCCAATGAGGCCATACTGCTCCTTGCATTTGGGCAGACCGTGGGGGTGGGAGGAGACTGCGGTAGTGATGGCGCCGGTGAGGGAGGCGTTTTCTAGGGAAATCAGAACATCATTCTTCTCGGAGTAGCAGTGGAGAATATCACCGGAGTAGGTTCCGTTTTTGAAGGTAGCCTCTACGGGGAAAACCTCCTCCAGCTCTGCACGATGGGCAGCGCCACCGGGGGCACCGCCGGGCCCACCAGGACCACCAGGGGCGC
>CAZFXB010000139.1:0-2872 GCA_964522835.1 uncultured Oscillospiraceae bacterium | reverse complement strand
CGGGCCGCCGGGCCCGCCCGGGCCACCAGGGCCTTCGCCGTGCTCTTCCAGAACCACATCACGGACACCGCCGCCCTCGAAGCCTCCGGGGGGTACATCCATGACCGTATCCGGGCCCATGTGCATACCACGGCCGTTGGGATCATCATTGTCGATGACTTCAATGAGAGCGTTTTTCTTGGAGGTTAGCGCTGCATTGTCCACCAGGATCCGGCCGCCCCGGCCCTTGATTTGAACAACTGCGTCGTCTGCGTGGATCTGGCTGCCTCCGTCCATGGTGAGGAGACCGGGATCGCCGCCGCCGTGCATCATAACGGCATTTCGGCCTGCCTTTACTACAGTTCCGTTTGTGTAGGTCACATCGGAACCGCCGCCGCACTGGATGACACCGTAATCCGGGACAGTAATGGTGCAGTGGTTGAAGTAGTCGTGGCAGTCACCGATACAGTAGGCGCCGTAGCCGCTGCCGGTGACGATCACATCACTGTCGTACATGCTGAGGCGAACGTGGGTGGTTCCGTCGGTGGACATGGCACCCCAGTTCTCTGCGGTGACCTTACAGCGATTGTAGGTGACCTCACCGAACTCCTGAATGTTGGTGGTACGAACTCTGCCGTGGATGCCCAGCATCCAGGGGGCCTTACTCATGGCCTTGACATAATTGGGACGGTCGTCGTCCGCTGCGGAAAACTCAGAATCGTTGACGGTAACTTTGCCGTGGCCGCAGACCTGGAGGGCGGTACGAATGGAGCCTACATTGTGGATCCTGGAACGGTTGATGGTTACATTGGCGTTGCCCCGGACGGCAACAGAGGCACCGTAGCCGATGGCATCGGAGGCACCGTGGCCGTTCATGGCAATGTCTGCATCGTTTATGACATAGGCCCCATCTCCATCCACGTAGATACCGCCGAAATTGTCGCCCTCAGAGCGAAGCACCAGTCCGTCTGCGGAAGTATCTGTCACAGTGCCGGCAATATGTGCGGCGGTGACAGATTCGGGGGTACAGTATTTTCCGTCATGGATGGATACGGCGGCGTTCATTTCGAACCACTCCATGCCGCCGTGGTTTTCACAGCCTGCCTTGATGGTGTCGGTGACACTGAGCACCACATTGCCGGTGAATTCGCCGGGGGCAATGTCCCGATGGACACCGTCCACGGTCAGGGTCAGCTGTTTGCCCTGGGGTGCAGCAATGGCGGCCCCTTCCTCCAGCACCAGACGGTTAAGGACGGTGGTTTCCGTCAGCGCCCACTGGACGCCTGCGTTGATGATTTTTTCCATAATACCCTCCTTATTTCGCATAAAAAGTATAGGACTATCATACCACGTGCCTTTTAAAGGGAAAAGTGACAGTTTTGTATGCTTCGCTATCAAAAAACACACTGGACTTTGTGCAAAAAGGGACTATGAATCGGGGTGAAAATATAATATAATACAGTAAATAATTAAAGCGGAGGCTGGCTGCTATGGAGAAAATAAAAATGACCACCCCCCTGGTGGAGATGGACGGAGACGAAATGACCCGGATCCTGTGGAAAGAGATCAAGGAGAAGCTGATTTTGCCCTTTGTGGAGCTAAAGACAGAGTATTATGATCTGGGCCTGCCACACCGGGATGAAACCGGGGATCAGGTGACCAGGGATGCAGCGGAGGCCATAAAGAAGTATGGCGTTGGCGTGAAGTGTGCCACCATTACCCCCAATAAATCGAGAATGACGGAATATAACCTCCATAAGATGTGGAAAAGCCCCAATGGTACCCTCCGGGCCATGCTGGACGGTACAGTGTTTCGGGCGCCTATTTTGGTGGATGGCATATCCCCGGTGGTAAAGAACTGGGAAAAGCCTATCACCATTGCCCGACATGCCTACGGAGATGTGTACAAGGCCACGGAAATGCGGGTTCCCCAGGGAAAAGCGGAGCTGGTGTTTACGGATGAGACCGGAAAGGAGCGCCGGGAGACGGTGTATGACTTTGAGTGCGGCGGTGTGCTGACGGGCCAGTACAACAAGGACACATCCATCCGTTCCTTTGCCCGGAGCTGCTTCAACTATGCCCTGTCCACAGGGCAGGATCTTTGGTTCTCTGCCAAGGATACCATTGCAAAGCAGTATGACGGCACCTTCCGGGATATTTTTCAGCAGGTCTATGAAACAGAATTTGAAAAAGCCTTCGAAGAGAAGGGGCTGACCTATTTCTATACCCTCATCGATGACGCAGTGGCCCGGGTGATCCGGTCTAAGGGAGGCATGATCTGGGCCCTCAAAAATTACGATGGAGATGTAATGAGCGACATGGTGTCCACCGCATTTGGTTCCCTTGCCATGATGACCTCGGTGCTGGTATCCCCGGAGGGGAACTACGAGTATGAGGCGGCCCACGGCACGGTGACCCAGCACTATTACAGTCATCTTCGGGGAGAGGAAACCTCCACCAACCCCATTGCCACCATTTTCGCCTGGAGCGGAGCGCTCCGGAAGCGGGGTGAGAAGGATGGGCTGCCGGAGCTGATGAAATTTGCAGATCGGCTGGAGGAAGCATCCCTGGAGGTGATCCGGGACGGAAAGATGACCGGAGATCTGTGCCTGCTGTGGGAAAAGGGGAAGGCCCAGAAGCTGACCTCTTCTCAGTTCATGGATGCCATTGGGGAAAAGCTGAATAGAATCTATATGTAAGATAAAACAGGTCTGCAAGGGCTGTCTACGTGGATGTAGGGCGGGCTGCCCTCAGCCCGCTGCTGGGAGGCGGTTTCGAAGCGTAAACCCTGCCTTGTTCTGCACCTGCGGGAGCACCCTTGCCTCGCCCCGCTGGGGAGAGGTGGCACGGCAAAGCCGTGACGGAGGGATTGTGCTGTAGCGTGTTGCATATA
>CAZFXB010000138.1:0-6113 GCA_964522835.1 uncultured Oscillospiraceae bacterium | reverse complement strand
TCAACATACTGGGTGCCCGGCACTCTGGCTTCGTATGAAATGACGAGACTTATCTACCCCGGGGTAGATAGGTCTTTTTTTACTGCTTAGGAGGTTACATAATGGGATTATTTGAACTTTTTATTCTGGCGGTGGCCCTCAGCATGGATGCCTTCGCCGTATCCATCTGCAAGGGTCTGTCTGTCCAAAAGCTTAAGCCCAGGCACTGTCTGATCTGCGGCGTATACTTCGGCGGCTTTCAGGCTCTGATGCCCCTGATTGGCTGGTTCCTTGGCATTCAGTTTGAGCACCTCATCACCAGCATGGATCACTGGATCGCCTTTATTCTGCTGAGCGTCATTGGCGGCAATATGATAAAGGAAGCTCTGAGCAAAGAGGACGAGGACGACTGCGAATGTCCCAAGGCCGAGTTTGATTTCAAAACCATGCTGCCTCTGGCCATCGCCACCAGCATTGACGCCCTGGCCGTGGGAGTTACGCTGGCATTTCTGAATGTAAATATTGTCCCGGCAGTATCTTTCATTGGCGTGATTACCTTCGTATGTTCCGCCATCGGCGTGAAAATTGGCCACGTGTTTGGCACCAAATACAAATCCAAGGCAGAGTTTTTCGGCGGCCTGGTGCTTATCATTATTGGCCTGAAAATTCTCATTGAACATCTTTTCTTTGGCGGTTAACCCAGATAAAAAAATCCCAGGACAGCCGATTGGCTGCCCTGGGTAATTTTTTTACGTTATCTTGCCATGTAGCGGTCGTAGGCTGCCTGATAGCAGTCGATGACATCCTGCATACCCATATCAAATACGGTCTGCTTGAATGCTGCAAAGTCAGCATCATAGGACTTCTCGCCAACCTTGAACATGGTGTAGTTCTCATCTACGAAGGTCTGAATGTCAGCGAAGGTGGACTGAATCACCTCAGTCTCTTCCTCGGTGAAGCTGACAAATGCGGGATAGTTCATAGAATTGTCGAAATCATTCCAGATCTCCAGCGCATTGAGCTGATCCTCGTCATAGGTAGCGTTCTTACGATCCCAGTCAATGACGGTGGGCTCCCAACCAGCACAGTAGACAGAGGTAGCCAGGTTCAGACCGCCGGAGAAGCTGAGCACTTCCTCAGTGAAGGACTTCTTGCCGCTCTCGTCAATGGTGTAGGTCTCGTTCAGGGTACCCCAGTTGGCCAGCTCGATGACCTCATCGCTGAACCAGTAGTCCATGTAGGCAACCAGAGTCTCTACATCCTCGCAGCAGTTGGTGATGGCGTTTCCGTTGCCAACCACTTCCTGACGGACGGTCTGATAGGGCTTGTCGCCAGCATTTACAACGGGAGCGGCTACGGGCTGAATGGGGAAGCTATCGGCATAGAGTGCATAGTTGTCGATATCATCGGTGGTCAGCATCAGATCCTCGCTGTTGATAAAGCCACGGAGGTCGGTGTCCTTATAGGTGCCGTCCAGCTGGCTCTCCACGTTGTACAGGCCGGCGCTGAACCACTTGTCACAGTTGGCCAGGTACTGGGACTGGATGTCCTCGTCGGTGTAGATATACACAGCCTCGCCGTCACGAACGGTAAATGCATCCTTGGTCACGCCGAAATAGCCGGTGGTGGGCACGCCCACAGAGGGCAGCATCAGATCGTGGTCTGCCTTAAATACGGACAGCACCTCGAACCAGTCATCATAGGTCTCGGGCATATCCAGGTTGGCCTCTTCCAGCCAGTCAGTACGGATGAAATAGCCCTGGTTCACATAGCAGTTCTCGTATACACACATAAACTGACCAATCTGGCCATCATCGGTGCGGCTGTTCTTGCGGAGATCCTCGTTCTCGAGCATGAGCGCATTGTAATGAGGGGCATACTCTGCCATATAGTCAGCCAGATCAAGGATGACCTCATCCTTCAGCGCAGCGGCCATGCCGCCGTTATACTCGGTAAGGCACTGGGAGAAGATGTCGGTGTAATCGCCGCCGGCAACCATCAGGGAGAAGTTGTCGCTGAGCGCCTCAACGGACACGGTGGTGAAGTCCAGGGTCACGTTGGTCATCTCTGCCAGAGTCTTAAAGAAGTTCAGCTCGGCAGGATTCTCATAGCCCATCATAATCAGGGGCGGTGCAAAGGGATAGAAGATGGAGTAGGTCTTGTTCTCCTCCAGTGGGAACATAGCCTCGTTCTCTTCGATGGTCATACCGGTGTACTCGGGCAGCTCCTCAACAGATACCTCAGCAGGCTCCGTCTCAGCGGCCTCTGTTTCCGGTGCGGAAGCGGAAGCGGGGGTGGATGCTGCTTCGTTGGTGCTGGTTTCTGCGCTGCCGCAGCCTGCAAACAGACAGAACACCATGGCCAGCATTAGCAGCAGTGCGATGATGCGTTTCATGTTGATTTCCTCCTTTGTTTTCGAATACCTATCTCTGTAGATACTTTGATATTCTATCAAAAAACTTCAGGAAGAACATCCGACAAAACCCGAACTGACCTATCATTTACGTAAATGTTGATGGTTTATGTCATAATTTGATGGCTTGACAGCCGTGATTGCTTCCCCCTCTCAGTCAGCTGACGCTGACAGCTCTCCCCCAAGGGCGAGCCAGGAGTCTCTGCCCTCAATGACCTTATCCTGCTCCGGTGATGGTGGCTCCTCCCACCACTGTATCCCCGTCATAGAGCACCACGGCCTGCCCGGGGGCAATGGCCCGCTGAGGCTCCAGGAATTCCACCCGAAGGGTTCCCTCCCCGGTCTCATAGACCCGACATGGCTGCTCCTTTTGCTGGTAGCGAATTCTTGCACAAAGCTGCTCTCCATCTGTCAAATGGTCGCAGGCGATCAGGTTCAGATCCTTACCAAACAGGGTTTTGGAAAAAAGCCGCTCGTTGGCTCCCAGGGTAACGGTGTTTTTCTCCATATCCTTCCCCACCACATAGAGCCGGCTTCCCGCAGGAACGCCCAGCCCCCTTCGCTGTCCCAGGGTGTACCGGATGGCTCCGGCGTGGCGGCCCAGCACGGTTCCGTGTTCATCCACAAAATCTCCGCTGTAGAAGATTTTGTCCCGATATCGCTCCAAAAAGCTTCCATAGTCCCCATCCGGGACAAAACAGATATCCTGAGAATCCGACTTGCTGGCCACGGAAAAGCCATGCTGCTGTGCAATTTCCCGTACCTGGGCCTTGCTCAGCCCCCCCAGGGGAAATACCAGATGAGAAAGCTGCCGCTGGGTCAAATTATAGAGCACATAGCTCTGATCCTTCTTGAGATCCAGTGCCTTTTTCAGCAGAAAACGGTCTCCCTGCTGCTCCACCCGGACATAGTGCCCTGTGGCAATATGGGTGGCATCCTGCTGCTCCATGGCCGCCATAATCATGGGGATCTTAACATTCTTGTTGCAATCCACACAGGGGTTTGGGGTCCCCCCCATCTCATAGACCCGGGCAAAATGCTCCATAACCTTTTCCCGAAATATCTGTCGGCCATCCACCACCATGTGCGGGATTCCCACCCGGTCACATACCGTCCTGGCATCTGCAATATCCTGGGATTCCTTTTCCGTATGCAGCAGCAATGTAAGGCCCTGCACCTGGAACCCCTGTTCCTTCAGCAGCAGTGCCGTTACAGAACTGTCCACGCCGCCGCTCATACCGGCCACGCACTTCCTTATCTCCCCCATGGGATCATCTCCATTTTCCAGTAATTTTCGCCTTATTATAAGCCGGAGAAGCCGCTTTTGTCAACCGAATTCATATTATTCTGATAGGATTAAATTTTCCACTTGATTTCCCACCATTCCTATCGTATATTAGTATTATATAGTAAAGGAGGAGAAAGCCACATGAAGTTATCCACCAGGGGCCGCTACGCCCTAAGACTGATGCTGGATCTGGCCCTTCAGCCGGAGGGTGAGACCATTTCCCTGAAAACCATCGCCCAGCGGCAGGGCATTTCCTTAAAGTATCTGGAGCAGATCGTTACCCCTCTCATTCGCAGCGGCTATCTCCAGGCCATCCGTGGGGCCCAAGGGGGCTATCTTCTGTCCAAAAAGCCGGAGGAGTACACCGTAGGAATGATCCTCAGAACCATTGAGGGAAGCCTGGCCCCTGTTACCTGCCTGGAGGCTGGCAGTCCTCCCTGCGACAGAAGGTGCTACTGTGTCACCCTGGAGGTATATCGAAAAATCGACGAAGCCATTGATGCTGTGGTCGATGGCATCACCCTGAAGGATCTGGTCGAAATGCAGTACAGCAAATGGGGCGGTACCCAGCCCCCGGACGAAGCCTGAATCCCCCGATCCCTCCATGCTTTCACGTTCCTCTTGCCTGCCTTCCCGGACAGTAAAATGCAGGAAGGCAGGTGCTGAACTTTCACATTTTCACCAGCGTAACCCCTATGAATTCTATCAATTCAACAAAAATTCTTCACAATTCGATTTTACTCTTGACTTTCCCCCCCTGCATCCTATAATAACATTATCCGTGTCATTTAGCAGATTTTCTGCTTTACGGCACGGAAATTTTTCGACCGAACGGAGGAGGATAAATGGCAAAAGAACTCATTCGTCTCCAGAATGTATCCATGACCTTTGAGGATGGAGAGCAGGTTCTCAAATCCATTGATTTGACCATTAACGACAGCGAATTTTTAACGTTGCTGGGCCCCAGCGGATGTGGTAAAACCACAACACTGCGGATCATCGGAGGCTTCCAGACCCCCACTTCTGGAGACGTATTTTTTGATGGAAAGCGTATCAACGATGTGCCCCCTTACCGCCGTAAGATCAACACCGTATTTCAGAAATACGCACTGTTCCCTCACCTTGATGTTTATGATAATATCGCCTTCGGACTTCGGGTCTCCAAGCTCAGTGAAAAAGAGGTTGACAAGCGTGTCACCGAAATGCTGGAGATCGTAAATCTCAAAGGCTTCCAGAACCGGAAGGTCACGGCGCTGTCCGGCGGTCAGCAGCAGCGAGTGGCCATCGCCCGGGCTCTGGTGAACCAGCCCAAGGTGCTCCTTTTGGACGAGCCCCTGGGTGCACTTGACCTGCGGCTCCGGAAGGATATGCAGACCGAGCTGAAGCGGATCCAGCAGGCCATGGGTATCACCTTCATCTATGTAACCCACGACCAGGAAGAGGCCCTGGCCATGAGCGATACCGTAGTGGTCATGGACAAGGGCTGTATCCAGCAGATCGGCTCCCCGGTAGACATTTATAATGAACCCCAGAACGCCTTTGTGGCGGACTTTATTGGCGAAAGCAACATTCTTGACGGCATCATGCGGAAGGATTTTGAAGTAGATATCTTCGGCCACCGCTACAAGTGCCTCGACAAGGGCTTCGGCAGAAACGAGCCTGTAGACGTGGTAATCCGCCCGGAGGACATTGACATTGTGCCCCCTGCCAGCGGCTACCTCACCGCCACCGTCACCAATGTGATTTTCAAAGGCACCTTCTACGACACCTTTGTGGATGTGGAGGGCTTTAAATGGCTCATCCAGACCACAGACTTCCACGATGTGGACGAGGTCATCGGTATCAGTCTGGATCCCGATGCCATCCACATTATGAAGAAGAGTGACTACTCCGAGCAGTTCGGCGATTATAGCTCCTACAGTGCCGAATATGACGAAATGGAGGAGGATGTGGAGGGGATGGACGATGAAGAATAAGCTCCTCTCCGGCCCCTATCTGCTCTGGATGATCGTATTCACCATGGTGCCCCTGGGCATTATGGTGTATTACGCCTTTACGGATGCTGCCACCGGTGCCTTCACCTTGAAGAATCTGGCTCCCATCAGCAATTATATGCCCATTTTCTTCCGTTCCATCGGCCTTGCAGCCATCGCCAGCATGATTTGTCTCCTCATTGGCTATCCTGTGGCGTACTGCATTGCCACAGTCAACGAAAAATGGCGGAAGCTGCTTTCCATGCTGGTCATGCTGCCCATGTGCATGAGCTTTCTGCTCCGCACTCTGGCCTGGGTGAGCCTGCTGGAGGATACCGGCCTTATTAACCAGATTCTTTCCTTCTTTGGCATTGGGCCGCTGCCCCTGATCCGGAACAACGGAGCCGTCATTTTGGGCATGGTATATAACTATCTTCCCTATATGATTACCCCCCTGTAC
>CAZFXB010000137.1:0-6167 GCA_964522835.1 uncultured Oscillospiraceae bacterium | reverse complement strand
GTTTCCACTACTATACCTGTGAAAAACCGGAGCATTTGGGTGCTTCTAACCACCTCTTGTTTGTGGTGGAAAAGAACTGATGGTAAAATGCACCGCTCACGGAGGGGCGTGAGCGGTGCGGTTTGTTTATCGAGGCACATATCTGTCAGAAATTTCAGATCAGCCTTTTTCATTACGTAGCATTCATTCAGTACGACTGATCCTCCAGCAGCCCATATAAGTAAAGGTCTGTCCAATTACCGTGAAGATCTTTCGTTTGACTGTGTTGAACCCCTTCGGGCTGCATTCCGAGCTTTTGCATCAGGCTGACAGATTTTACAGCATCGATGGTTTCTGCGAAAACTCTATGGGCCTTCCGTTCGCCAAAGGCATAGTCTATCACAGCTTTACAGGATTCGTATGCATATCCCTGCCGCCAAAAATTCCGGTTGTAGATCCAGCCCATTTCGTATACACCCTGGTCGAACTCGTGGAACAGGATATAACCGATCAGTTTGCTGCTTTCCCTGTGAACCGCTGCCACAGCACCTTTTCGACCGATGCAGAAAGAGTTCAAAAATTCCACCGTTTTTTCAAAATCATAGGCCGCTTCACAGTTTTCCATGGTTTCATCGTCACCCAGGATTTCGTACAGATCGGCGGCATCCTCCGGTGTGAAATCACGAACGATCATCCGTGGGGTTTCAATGTTCATCTTGTCTGTCTCCCGATTTTATATCCATATTTTCAAAAGGAAACTCCATGCGAAACTTTTTCGTCGATCGCTCCCTTGGAAAGCAACACGACACTCTCTATATGTTTCGTTCTCGGGAAAAGATCCACGGTTTCGCCCTTTTGGTACAAATAGCCCTGCTGCTCCAGCAGCTGCACATCCCGGGCCAGGGTGGCCGGGTCACAGGACACATAGACCACCCGATCCGGGGCCATCTGGGCGATGGCATCAATGACATCCTGGGAAATGCCTTTTCTGGGGGGATCCACGGTGATGACCTGGGGCCGGATGCCCTCAGCGGCCAGCTGCTTGGCGGCCTCCCCGGCATCGGCACAGAAGAACCGGGCGTTTTCGATGCCGTTTCGCTGGGCGTTTTCCTTGGCATCCTCAATGGCCTGAGGTACTACCTCCACACCGATTACGCTGCCTGCCTGACCGCTCATGGCCAGGGTGATGGTGCCGGTGCCGCAGTAGAGATCCAGCACCGTCTCTGTGCCATGAAGGTCTGCCAGACTGATGGCCTTTTCATAGAGCACCTGGGCCTGGTGGTGGTTCACCTGGTAGAAGGAGGCGGGAGAGAGCCGGAAGGTCAGGCCGCAGAGCTGATCCTCAATATACCCCTCGCCCCAGATCGTGTGATACACGCTGCCCAGAATGGCATTGCCGGGCCGGGTATTTACATTGTGAACCAGGGTGGTGAGCTGGGGCAGGGCTTCCCGGAGCATGGCGGCAAGCTGCTTTGATTTGGGCAGCTTCTCAGAATTTGCAATAATGCAGACCATAAGCTGGCCTGTTACCACAGCCTTCCGGACAAAGATATGCCGGACATAGCCCTTGTGGGTTTCCTCGTCGTAGGGTAGGATGTGGTATTTCTCCATCCATTCTGTGACGGTTTTTGCCACCAGCTCCGCCTCCTCCGGCTGGATGTGGCAGTGAGTCACAGGAATCAGCTCGTGGGTTCTGGCCCGGAAAAAGCCGGCCTGAGCCGTTCCGTCTACCAATGCCACCGGAAACTGGGCCTTGTTTCGATATCCAGCGGTGGTGGGAGCGGGGGTGATGGGAAGCGCTCCCGGCTCCACCTTGCCGATGCGAGAGAGCACATCATAGACCCTCTGCCGCTTGAGCTGGGACTCCAGTTCGTAGTCCATGTGCATGAAATCACAGCCGCCGCACTTGCCGAAATGAGGACACTCCGGCTCTACACGGTGAGAGGAGGGGACAAGTATCTGCTCCAGCCGACCGTAAACGGCGGTTTTTGTCACTTTTACGATTTTGATTTCACAGGTTTCGCCGGGAATGGCACCTTTGACAAACACCGCCCGATCCTCATACCGGGCCACACCCAGTCCTTCGCTGGTGCAGCCGGTGATTTCGGCGGTAAAAACTTCATTTTTCTTCATAGAGGGGATCCTCCCTGGTTTATTTCTTACCGAAAAGTGTACCATATTTTTCGTGGAAACGCAATGTCCCATGGATTGGTGCGTGGGAGAATATGCTGAAAGAGAACCCCCGGTTGCCACCAAAGAGGGCGGCAGCCGGGGATGCGTGTTTTATGGAAGCTGAATGTTCTTAAAGCTGGATACGTTGCATTGAGCAGAATAATTGTAGCCTGTAGCCACTACCGTACCATCAGATTTTAGACCAATTGTCTGCCAGTTGTTAGCTGCAATGGCTACGATATCCGTCCAATCATTTACATCACATTCTCCGAACGTGTTTTCTCCCACAGCAACTGCGGTTCCATCGGATTTCAGGCCGACTGTGTGAAACATCCCTGTGGCAACAGAAGTAATATCAGTCCATTCATCCACCTCGCACTGCTCGTAGCTGTTGTCGCCCATAGCAACTACAGTGCCATCGGCTTTTAAGCCAACTGTGGTGGAACTGCCTGCAACAGCAATAATATCTTTCCAGCGTTCTATGTCGCACTGGCCGTAATTATCACTTCCCACGGCCACAACGGTTCCGTCGGATTTCAACCCAACCGTATGGAAATATGCGGAGCAAACGGAAACTATATTGGTCCAGTAATCCATATCACACTGGGTTTCCTCATTATTGCCCACTGCAACAACAGTACCATCGGACCGGAGGCCAACGGTGGTAGTGTTTGTTGCAGACACAGCAATGATATTGGTCCAGCCCTCTACATCGCACTGTCCATAGCTGTTGTCTCCAGTTGCAACTACGGTGCCGTCAGACTTTAATCCAACGGTGTATGCCCATCCGGCAGCCACGCTGATAATACTCGTCCATTTGGAGGTGTTGCACTGTCCATAAGAATTATCGCCCGCGGTAACTACAGTGCCATCGATTTTCAAAGCAACTGTATGATTCCCGCCTTCGGCAATCATGCTGTGCAACGGTCGAATTTCTTCCCAACACTGCTGACACAGCTCCGCTGAATCGGCGTAATCCAGTGCAGAAAAGGCAAAAGCCGCTTCGGCAGTCTTTCCGGATTCCATCAGGGCAACTGCACCATCATACTCTGCCCTAAGAATTGTGTCCTCGCAAAGTTGAATCTGCTTGGCACTGTCGCTGTAATCTTCTATAAGGTGAAAGGCGGAAATAGCTTCTTCATATCGCTCTTGCTCCATTAGAGTCAGGGCAGCATTATAGTCTTCTTCCAGAACTGCATTCTGACAAAGGCTGATTTGCTCAGCACTGTCACTGTAATCCGCTATGAGTTGGAACACTGTAATGGCCTCGTCATATTGGCCGTTGTCCATCAAAGCCAATCCGTGGGCATACAGGTCAGCGTTTTCGCACTCAGTAACTTTCTCCTCACTGTCTTTGAATCCCTCCATCGCTTTGAATGCAGCGGCGGCCTTGTCATATTGTTCCTGCTCCATCAGCGAGACCGCCTGATGGTATTTCACGTTGGGAATGATTACCTTTGTGGCGATAAGGGACAGACCGATGAGTGCTAAAACGACCAAAGCGACAATTGCGGCAATCTTGTTCCGACGCTTTGCTTCTTTTTCTGCGGCCTCAGCCTTCTGCTGGGTCGTTGCTTTTTCCTGATCCAGCCGCTGGCTGGTGTGTTCCCGGAGTGCATCCATATCGACAGCCTGAATATCTGCAAAGGAATTGCCGCAACTGTGGCATTTTTCCTCCTGCTGATGATTTAGTGCCCCACAGGGACAGAACCACAAATCCTTCTGTTCCGACAGAAAATACTTACATTGCGAGCCGTATTCCAGCTGGAATTGTTTTTCCAATTCGGGGTTCCGGAGAGATTCCAGGGGCGTAGGTGCGCTCAGAGACTTCCAGGGCTGCCCGATGCTGTCCCATGTGGAATTATCTACGAATACGACTTTCTACACGGAGACATTAAATCCCCGTGTGGCTACATCGGGCAAAGTAACGGCGGTCTTGTGACCGAAAAATGTATCCCGGTCGACCTGTAAGTCCAGATACTGATGGATAACCGGAGCCCCCAGAGGCTGATTGGTGGTGTCCAGAGGTGAAATCTGGACGGTGACCGCTTTAATGGTTTTTGGCACAATGCTTTTCAGCTTCAGCTGAGCCAGAATGCCCCCGTTGTCGTTGTCTTTCAGCAGGGCCCCTGCTTCAATGACAACAGGCGAACCGGAGGCATATAGGTTTGACGGTAGGGTGCAGACTCTGCTATACCGTTCGCTCATGTGTGCTCCCTCCTTTACAGCTCTGGCAGCTCATCATGGCTGTGCTTCTCCTGTGTCTGCGTCAGGATGTCTCCACGATCAGGCAGTGCAATAATCAAACACCAGCCAACTATTCCTAGAAGAAAACAAATCCAGAAATACTTCAATTCATGGTGGCCTTTTTCCTTCGCCACTGTGTAGAACCATCCTGAAATGAAGTAGTCCAGAAAGAGTACTACACTGCAGGCCAGAAACAGAAACACAATCAGTTCGTCATCCATTTTAACATCCTCCTAAAAATAAAAAGTGCGTCAACCGAAGTCAACGCACAAAAAACGCAAACTCCGGTAGTCGCCAAACTAACTGAGACAGCAAGAGCCTTGCTTATACACAGCGGAATTTGCATTTTTATCAAATTCATCTGTGTATAAGCTAAAAAAGGGTAGAGTTATCCCATAAAGACTCTATCTGTAGTCTATTCAGTTAGTTTGGCATCTTCATTATACCACGGCTTTTTGAAAAAACAATATGCTGGTTGCATAGTATCTCCGCTTTTTCTTACAAACGACCCATTTCCTTTGGACAGGAAAATCGCCCAAGGTTGAACGGAATAGCAGAGGAGCGGATATGATTGTGAAGATTCGTATGGGGATAAAAGAATCCGTTCATTTCCTGCCCAACGGGAAAACTATGAAATCTCACAGCGATAAAAGTGGCGTTTTTACTAATAATGTGGTATATTCTCTTCATAGGGAATTGCTACAGAAAGCCTGGGGGTGGTTCTCGGCGTATTGGAATGTTTGCATCAACCTTTCTGGAGGAATGATAGATACTATGATTTGTTTGCCACGGCAGGAATATCTTTTCTTGATAAATTTCCTTGATTTATGCGAGTTTATGAAGTGATAGAGAAGTTTTTTACAACAAGCTTACAACTCTTGGAAAGTGTTCCAATATGATATTGATAAGGATATAAAGGAGGAAAAAAGGTGAATGTAATTGTTGAGCTATTAAAAACATGTATACCCATGATAATAGGGGCACTTATTGGAATAGTCCCTACCATGATTGAAAAAAATATTGAAAGGAAACAAGGACAAGAAGAAAAGAGGATTCAAACAAAACAAGAAATATATGTAGAATTGATATCATTGTTTGGAAAGGTATTAAAGGGTCAAGCTGATGTTGAAAATTTGGGATTGTTACGAGATAGAATTAATTTAATTTCCATTACTGGAAGCGTAGAGGTAGTAAAAGCCTTAAATGAATACATTGATACTTGGGGACATCAAGACGGAGAGGAACAAAATAGAAAATATTGCGATTTGCTCAAAGCAATGCGAGTTGATTTAAAAGTTGATAACAACGTGAATGATAAGTTTCCGCAAATAGGTTTGAGAGATATATCTGCAAAACGTAATTAAAGATTTATATTGTGATTTTGCTACCTTTTGTTCCAACATGGCGAAATCGGGAATGAATCCAAAAACAATGCAGAAAAAATGGGACATTCCGATATTGGAGTAACACTGAATACTTTTACGCATTTGGATTTTGAGGATATTCAAAAAAATGAAACAGGTGTGTAATACTGAGTTGTAAAGTTGCAAATAACACATAGTTTTACAACCAATTATACAACTTTTGGGCGAAAACTCATGACAAATTATAATGAGATATGCCAGTAACATAGAAAATGAAATGTTGTAAAAACGATGAAAAATCAAGGAAAAACCTATAATCAAAGGAGTTTAAATATATGATTAAAGTATTATTCATCTGCCACGGCATTATTTGTAGAAATCTCTAAAAATCCAGTAATATCAAGG
>CAZFXB010000136.1:0-6190 GCA_964522835.1 uncultured Oscillospiraceae bacterium | reverse complement strand
GATGACCTGGGCCGTGTGGTCATTCCCAAGGAGATCCGCCGGACACTGCGGATCCGGGAGGGTGACCCTCTGGAGATTTTTACAGAGAAGGACGGCGAAGTGATCTTTAAAAAGTATTCTCCAGTGGGAGAGTTGAGCGGATTTGCAGAGAGCATCTGTGAAAGTTTAGGTCGAAATACAGGCCGGATCGCCGCCATTTCAGACCGGGACAGCATCATCGCCCTCAGCGGCGCACCCAAACGGGAGCTGATGGACAAGCCCAACTCCCAGGAGCTGGACAAAATTATGCAGCAGAGGAAAACCTACTGCTACACCGGCGGAAATCGCCTTCGGGCCACCGAACACGGCGAGGGGTACTATCTGGGTGTAGCCAGCCCCATTCTCTCCGAGGGGGATTTGATGGGCTGCGTCATGGTGCTGATGGATGATAAATCCACCCCCGTGGGGGAAATTGAGCAGAAGGTCTGCCAGACCGTGGCAGGCTTTTTGGGAAAGCAGCTGGAAAGCTGAAAAAGCGAGGGTGTTCCACTGGGGAGCACCCTCGCTTTTTTGGGGGATTCATCTGTAAAGCTGTATACTCAGAATATCACACCGGCATTGCCGAATTCCATCGAAATCATGGCTCTTGGGAAATAATCTCAAGAAACCTGTCTTGCCTTGATCTGCACCTTTCCCATAATAAAGGGCAGAACCTGCTCCCGCTGAATATCCAGCACATAGCAAAACTCATTATAAAGCTGCTTTTCCGCATTTCTTAGCTGCTCCATGTCACTCATAGGCAGGCTTTTTCCCGCCGGAAGGCTCTCGGCGTGACCATACAGTGCCTTCACCATCCGCATCAGCTCCACTGTATCACCACTGCGCAGAGTCTTACCGGACAGTTCCCGGCGCACCTTGCTGTCTGTGACCCAGCCAATCTCCCAGCCCTCTTCCTGCTGTACCAGCGCATAGATTTCCTCTGCGGACAGAACCTTTCTCAATTTCACCCGTTCCGGGTCTGCATCTGCGGGCAAAAAAAGCTGAATGTGTTCCTCGCTGACGGGGTGCAGCAGATAGTATTCCTTCTTTCCGCATCCCATATCCATTTGCTCCATTCCACTGACCCGGCAAACCCCATGGGCCCCGTAATGTACCGTATCGCCTATCTTCAAACTGATCTTCTCCATACCTTCGCTACCTCCAATTCGATCCGGTATCCATATCCTGCGTGCCAAAATGGCACAATCTCTCAAGCATATTATAACGTAATTTTCGTTGAAATGTAAGCAAAATTTTCGTATATAAGATTTTGTTTTTATTGATATATCACAGTTTTCTTCCGGATTTTTTCAATTTCAATTCAAAGTTTTGTTGACCCAAGGACTGATTCATACTATAATGAATGTAATTTTGGACGAAAAATGGAGGACACTTTATGAAACAAGGAAACTTCAAGGCACTGCTCCCCATCGGAGTATTTTTGGTGCTGTACTTAGGTCTGGGCATACTTTTTGAGTACGTTCTGCTGATTCCCATGGGCTTTTACAACATTCCCATTGTGGTAGCCTTTCTGGCAGCCCTTCTGGTGGCCTGCCTGCAAAATCCCAAGCTGAAATTCGACGACAAGCTGGAGCTGATGGCCCAGGGTGTAGGCGACAAAAACATTATGACCATGATCCTGATCTTTATGATCGCCGGTATCTTCGTGGGCGTAGTGGGCCGCAGCAGTGCCAACTCCGTGGCCTATTTCCTGCTTTCCATCTTCCCCGCCCGATATGCCGTGGCTGTGCTCTTTGTCATCAGCTGCTTTGTCTCCTGTGCCATGGGCACCTCTGTGGGCACCATCACTCTGCTGACCCCCATTTCGGTGGCAGTCTCCACTGCCTCCGGCTTCAGCCTGCCCCTGTGCATCGGCTCCGTCATGGGAGGTGCCATGTTTGGCGACAATCTCTCCTTCATCTCTGACACCACCATCGCCGCCTGCAACGGCCAGGGCTGTGCCATGAAGGACAAGTTCCGTGAAAACTTCTTCATTGCCCTCCCCGCTGCCCTGCTCACCGTGGTAATCATTCTGGTGCTGAGCTTTAACTCCTATTCCGGGGAGCTGGCCATCGAGCCCTACAACCTGATTCAGATCATCCCCTATGTGCTGGTGCTCATCGGGGGCATCATCGGCATCAATGTATTTGTGGTGCTGCTCATCGGCATTCTCTCCGGCTCCATCATTATGCTGGCTACGGGAGCCACCGCCCCTACGGAGCTGCTTTCCAACATGGGCTCCGGTGTTTCCGGTATGTTCGAGACCACCATGGTGGCCATTCTGGTGTCGGCCCTCTGTGCCCTGATTCGGGAGTACGGCGGCTTTACAGCCCTGCTGGGTGCCATTAAGAAGATCTTTAAGGGAAAGAAGGGCGGCCAGCTGGGCATGGGCCTGCTGGTGGGTGCCATGGACATTGCCACCGCCAACAACACCGTGGCCATCGTTATGGCCAACCCCATTGCCAAGGAAATGGCCGATACCTACGGCATCTCTGCCAAAAAGACCGCATCCATTCTGGATACCTTCTCCTGCATCTTCCAGGGCATCATCCCCTACGGTGCCCAGATGCTGGTGGCCATCTCTGCCGCCACGGAGCTGGGCCAGAGCGTCTCTGCCTTTGAGATCATCCCCAACCTGTTCTATCCCTATATGCTTCTGGTCAGCTCTCTTGTGTTTATCTTCCTGGTGCCGGAAAAGGGCAACAAAACCTAAACGCAATTACATAACCCCAAGGGGCATCTCACGGCGGTGAGATGCCCCTTGTTTCTTTATTCCAGTTCCATTACATCCAGATCATTTGGGGCGTAAATCCTGCCCGAAAATACCCCAGATGCCTCTTCCATGTACTTTTCCTTCCGGTTCGATAGATCATTGTCGCTGCCGTGAACCAAAATCAGGGTTTCAGCCCCCAGACTTTCTCCGTAGCCTGCGGCCTCCTTCACCGTGGAATGGCCCATTCGTCCGGGTTTCCCTGGCCTTCCCCCAGGGGGCGGCATTCCGGGGCCGCCGGGCATGGGGCCAGGAGGTGTTCCCGGCTTTCCCGGGCCACCCGGCATAGGGCCGGGCTGCTGGCCGGACAGGTGAAAGGCCTCGTGCATCAGGATCTCCGCCCCCTGAAGCCGCTGCCGGTTACACTCATGGAAGGGCACATCTCCGTGGAACACAAACCGTTTCCCCGTGGGCAGGGTCATCACAAAGCCGAACTGAGGCACATTAGGGGAATTGAGATCAAAAAACTGAACGGGTCGGTCCAAAATTTCCCCGGTATCGCCATCCTGAATTTTCACCAATCGGATATTTTTCATCAGATTCTCTTTATCATCAGGGAACAGCAGGTCGATAAAGCCCACAGCAACCCGGTATACATCCTCATGGAGGTACATGGTCAGGGGCTTTTCCCTTCCCGGGCCTCCCAGACTTCGGAGCACCCAGGCAAGGCCCGTAATATGATCTGTATGCCGGTGGGAAATAAACAGGGCATCCATTTCTCCCGGATTCACGCCCACCTTTTGCATCTGGGCAACCAGCCCGTTGCCTCCTCCGGTGTCCACCAGAAGCCGTCCATTCTCGTTTTCATATACAAAACATGTATTAAAGCAGGAGAAGGTCATAGCATGACCTGTCCCCAGCATAGTAATTTTATCCATCCGCTCGCCTCCCTTAGGGTTGTATCATCATACCACACTTTTTCTCAAAATACAATTTGACCCACAAAAATCACATAAAAAAGTAACAAATTGATAAAGAGCCGGAATATTTTTTCTCCTGTAGCAAACAATACCTGCGTAACTTAGTTTGGAGGTACCACTATGAAACAACTGTATCGACGCTTTTCAGCCCTGATCCTTACGGCTCTGGTACTGCTGCCCTCCGTATATGGTGCAGAACCGGAGCTGGGCCCCGAGGATGTATACTGCTTCCGGCAGGAGGAACTGGCCCCGGAGAATGCCTCCGGTGTCATGGTCACCGCCGTACCGGAGGACGCTTTGGGCTCGGTAATGCTGGGCTCCCGCACCATCCGTCCCGGTGATGTGCTGACAGCAGACAGCCTGAGCAGCCTGAGCTTCATTCCCACCGGCATCACAGCCGGTCAGGCCACCATCTCCTGCCTCAGCATTTCTGACGCAGGTCTGGGCGAAAATACGGAAATGACCCTTCGCATTGGCTCCGGAAAGAATCAGTCCCCCGCCGTGGAGGACTCAGAATTCGAAACCTACAAAAACATTCCCGGGGAGGTTCGCCTGAAGGCCACTGACCCGGAGGGGGATGACCTGACCGTTACCATTGTAAAGGAACCCAAGCGGGGCACCGTGGCGGTCTCTCCCGATGGCACAGTGACCTACACCCCGGAGGAAAACAAGGTCGGCAAGGACTCCTTCACCTACACCGTCACAGACACCGCAGGAAATGTCTCTCCGGAGGCCACAGTTCGGATCACCATCCGGAAGACCTCGGACAAGGCCACCTATGGAGACATGGAAGGGGATCCCGGTCTTCTGGCTGCTGTCTGGCTCCGGGAAATGGACATCTACTCCGGCGAAACTGTATCCGGTCAGCTTCTCTTTGGCCCGGAAAAGCCTGTGACCCGGGGCGATTTCATTGCCATGTGTGTAGGACTTTCCAGCGCCGGAACGGAGCTGGAGGCCATGGGCACCGGCTTTGCCGATGAAGCGGACACCCCCACCTGGCTCTCCCCGTATGTCTCCCAGGCCGTAAAATGCGGGTATATCTCCGGTGTCCCCACAGACGAAGGGCTGAAGCTGCTGTCCGGGGAGCCCATCTGCCGTGGTGAGGCAGCCGTCATCGCCGCAAACCTGCTGGAGCTGGAGCAGGGGGATGTTCAGTCCGTCATGGGCCAGTATGATTCCGTTCCCGTCTGGGCCGCCTCTGCTGTCAGCGCCACCCTGGAGGCCGGCATTTTTGACGGAACAGATTCCACTGCGGTGCTGACCCGCCGGGATTCTGCCCGCCTGCTCTACAACATCTGGCAGGAGGCCAAAGAACAGCAGGATTCTCTCCTGTCCTGGGCCATGAAATAAACCAATGCACAAAAAGGATCGCCCCAACTTGAGGCGATCCTTTGTTTTAATATTCACCCAGCCATCTGCCGCTGGTTTCCAGGACGGCACTGCCCTGTCTCAGGCTCTCCTGCACATTGATGACCCGCTGATTCCGGCTGCCCCGGAAGTTCAGCTCCAGGCTTTTCTCCTCCAGCAGGAAGGGCCCATCAATGAGCACATCCAACATCGCCAGCAACGCTCTCTGGCTCTGGGTTCCGTGCAAAAGCGCCTCGAAGGTGTACCCGGAATAGGAAGCCACCTCGAAATTCCGGGCTTTCAGCAGCCTTGCCAGCTTCTGAAACCCCTCTGCCTGAGAGAAGGGTTCCCCGCCGGAAAAGGTAACCCCATGGCACAGAGGATTGCCAAAGGCGATCTCCGCCAGAGCTTCTTCCTCCATGGGCGTTCCCCCGTTAAACTCCCAGGTCTCTGGGTTATGGCAGCCCCGGCAGTGATGGGGGCAGCCCTGGGCATAGTAGGTGGTACGAATTCCAGGGCCATCTACAATGCTGTCCTCGGTAATACCCGCTAAATACAGCATCTTAGCTCAGGCCGTGCTTCACACGATCCCGCTCCTCGGCCCGCTTGGCATCGTTCCATTTATCCATGGTGCCCACCAGGTATCCGGTGATTCGGCGGATCCGCTCAAAGCCTACGTTCTGGCCCAGCTTTTCATTGGCATTTTCTACTTTCATAAAAGGCTCCTCCTTTGTGAAGTATTCCGTGTTGCTTATTCAATTCCCTGGAATGCAGGCATTTCAGGGTACATTTTACGAAGTTCTGCGATTTTCTCCGGAGAGATCATCTCCCCTTCCCGGCGGCCGCAACGGGGGCAAACATCCCCGATCACACCCACATAGCCACAGATGGGATCCCGGTCTACAGGATGATTGATGCTGCCGTAGCCCACGCCGGCATCGTGCATACAGCGAACCACAGCCTCAAATGCCTCCACATTCTTGGCGGTATCTCCATCCAGCTCCACATAGCTGATATGGCCTGCATTACACAGGGCATGGTAGGGGCCCTCCAGATTGATCTTCTGGTAGGCAGAGATGGGATACCAGACAGGGATGTGGAAGGAGTTGGTGTAATACTCCCGATCCGTCACCCC
>CAZFXB010000135.1:1948-6253 GCA_964522835.1 uncultured Oscillospiraceae bacterium | reverse complement strand
GGCATAAGCGGTGTAAGGACGGGCGAATCAGTAGCTGAGTCTGTTTCTGCCCTTCGCACGGCGACGGGAAAGAACCTTGCGGCCGTTTCTGGTAGCCATTCTGGCTCTGAAACCATGCACCTTCTGGCCATGGAGCTTCTTGGGCTGATAGGTACGCTTCGTCATTGAAATACACCTCCTGAAATATTTGTGCTCGACAGCGAATTGCTGCAGCTTGCATAGTTAGGCTGTCCCGAGGACAGGCATCTGCTATTATACTCGAAAACATGGGAAAATGTCAACCGTTTGGAGGAAGTTTTTTTGCAAAAAAGGCAGAAAAAGAGCAGGACACCGTCCTGCTCCTGTTTCAGATCACTCAGCCTTAGCAGCGATGACCTCGCGTCCCTTATAGAATCCGCAAGCCTTGCACGCTCTGTGGGGGAGAACAGCCTCTCCGCACTTGGGGCACTTTGCGAGACCGGGCACTGCCAGCTTCCAAACGTTGCTACGACGCTTATCACGTCTTGCCTTGGATACTTTACACTTAGGTACGGCCATGTGGTGACACCTCCTTGGTCGAAATTGCCTTATGGCAAATAGTTTACTCCTTATCCTTTAACAGCTGCTGAAGAACAGCCAGACGGGGATCGGGTTCTTTCTTGCAGCCGCAGGGGCCTTCATTCAGGTTCTTGCCGCAGGTGCCGCACAGGCCCTTGCAGTCTGGACTGCACAAGGTTTTAGAGTCCAGATTCAAGATAAACGCAGTGTTCATAATGTCATCCATATCTGCGTCGCTGCCCTGAAGCAGGAATGTCCAATCATCTTCGTTCTCCTGGTGGGCCAGCTCCGAGACCAGGATTGCCTCAACGGCATTCCGGTAATCTCTTGTAAACTCTGTGGCGCAGCGGTCACAGACGCAGTGGAGCGTGGTGCTCAGGGTGGCAGAGAGGATGAGCACACCGGCTTCATTCTTCACCTGTCCCTGAATGTCCACCGGGTTTACTGCGGTGGGCTCTACATCAGAAAAATCCATACTGAAGCTGAAAGGGACGACTCCGCCAGGTTCGTGAAGGATCGAGGCCAGATTCAAAAGCATCATAGTTCATTCCTTTCATAGTCGGACCTAGCTATTATATAGATTTTCGCCCCAAATGTCAAGTAAAATCCGGGAATAATTTTTCTTTTCAATCGGTCTTTTACATGATACAATACCATAGTACAAAATATCTTATCTCCCAAAGGGAGGAACTCTATGAAATCCTTTACCATTACCAAAAATGACGCAGGCCAGCGGCTGGATCGGTTCATTGCCAAGAATGTGCCTCTGCTGCCTGCTTCTCTGTCTCAGAAATATATTCGGCTCAAGCGGATCAAGGTCAACGGCCAGCGGGCCCAGCGGGATCAGCGGCTCCAGCAGGGGGATCTGGTGGAGATGTATGTCAACGACGAATTCTTCGAAGCCCCCCGGGAGGACAACGGATATCTCACCGTGGCGGTGCCCAAGCTGAACATTGTTTACGAGGACGAAAACATTATCCTCTGTGACAAACGCCCCGGCATGGCCGTGCATCCCCACGATGGTGCAGAATACGGCAGAACCCTGATTGACCACATCCAGGCCTATCTCTACGCAAAGCGGGAGTGGCGGCCCCGGGAGGAGCACGCCTTTGCTCCGGCCCTCTGCAACCGGATCGACCGGAACACCGGAGGCATTGTGATTGCGGCGAAAAATGCCGAGGCCCTTCGTATTATGAACCAGAAGATCAAGGATCGGGAGATGGACAAGCGGTATCTGGCGGTGATCCACGGCACCATGAAGCCCCTGGAGGGGGAGCTGAAGGGCTATATCTTCAAGGATGCCAAGAAAAACCGGGTTTACGTTACCAAGACCCCTCAGCCCGGTGCAAAAACCTCGGTGACAAAATACCGCACCCTGGAGAAAAAAGGGGATCTCAGTCTGGTAGAATGCGAGCTCATCACCGGACGAACCCATCAGATCCGTGCCCAGTTCTCGGCAGCAGGCCACCCCCTGCTGGGAGACGGAAAATACGGCAAGCTGGACAAGCGGTACGACAGGAAATATCAAGCCCTATACTCCTATAAGCTGACCTTTGCCTTCGAGACCGATGGCGGCATTCTCAACAATTTAAACGGCAAAACCTTCACTGTAAAGGACGTGGACTTTGCCGAGGAATACTTCCCCGGGGTTCTGGGGAGATTGCTGCCCTGAGATTGCAAAAGGGCCAGGAAAATGGTATAATACCCGGAAAGCAATGCTTTTTCACCGGAGGTGTGATTTATGAGTAATTTCATGCAGACCATATCGGATTATGTGGCGACAATTCAATTTCCTGCCCTGATCCTGCCCCTGGTTCTGGTGGGGCTTATTGTTCTGTTCTTCATTAAATATAAGCTGGAGATGGCCCCCAGAATGGGCACACTGGAGTGGATCCAGAATTTTGACAAGCCCAAGTTCACCCTGGACGGCAGAAGCTTTCCCATGGAGAAGATAGATGTGCTGCCCCTCATCATCCTAACCGCCCTGTATGCAGCGGTGGCCTTCTGGAATTTGGGCAGCACCACAGCCCCCCAGAGCTTCTACTCCTTCACCAGTGAAAACAATATGGTCATGATCGACCTGGGGAAGAAGCAGGAGATCTCCGGCATGATGTATTACTCCGGGCTGTATCCCGGGGATTATGACCTTTCCTACAGCGTCAACGGCAGCCATTGGGCCACCTTAAAGGATACTTCGGCTGTGGCAGACGAAAACGGAAACATCAACGACGCTGCCATGCATCAAAGCTATGCAGATCTGTTTAAATGGCAGTACGCCCACACTGGAGTCGGCAACATCGAGGCCCAGTATATTCGTATCATTGCAAAGAGCGTACCCATGGAACTGGGCGAGATCGCCCTCTACGACGAAAACGGGCTGCTTCTGGATGTTGCCGGTGTGGACAGCGTGCTTCTGGACGAGCAGGACACCGTGCCGGACAGTCCCAGCTGGTTTAACAGCATGTACTTTGACGAGATCTACCACGGTCGGACGGCATACGAGCACATCCAGAACATCTACCCCTACGAAATCACCCATCCTCCCCTGGGCAAGCTGCTCATTGCCCTGGGTATTGAGCTGTTCGGCATGACCCCCTTTGGCTATCGGTTTACAGGAACCTTCTTTGGCGTGCTGATGTTGCTGCCCCTGTATATCCTGCTGAAAAATATGTTTGGCAAAACCAAGGTAGCCTTCTGCGGCACCGCCCTGTTTGCCTTTGAATTTATGCACTATACCCAGACCAGAATTGCCACCATTGACACCTACGGCGTGTTCTTTGTGCTGCTGAGCTTCCTGTTTATGTGGCGCTGGATCTCCGCCCCCTACAGCCACGGCCTCAAGAAAACCTGGCTCAATCTGGGTCTCAGCGGTCTGGCCTTCGGCCTGGGCTGCGCCAGCAAGTGGACGGTGATGTATGCCGGCGTGGGGCTGGCCCTGCTCTGGCTGCTTCGGGTGATTATGAAGTACAAGTCCGTGGGGCTGGGCGCTTACTGCAAGGAGCTTTTTGGAACCCTGGCCCTGTCTGTGCTGTTCTTTGTGGTAATCCCTGTGGTGATCTACTGTCTTTCCTACATTCCCTACGGTTTGGCCCTGGGCTATGAGATGCCGGGAATGCTGCTGGATAAAAACTATTATCAGCTGGTTTGGGACAACCAGGTGTATATGCTGACCTATCATCAGGGTGTAGACCAGGCCCATCCCTACTCCTCCCGTTGGTACCAGTGGCTCTTTGACCTAAAGCCCATCCTCTATTATCTCTCCTACAACGGCGAAACAAAATCCGCCTTTGGTGCCTTTAATTCGCCCCTGATCTCCTGGGCCGGCCTGGTGGCACTGATTTTCTCCATCGGTGCTTTCTACAAGCGGCGGAAACCCCAGGTGATCCTGATCTGGGTGGGGTATCTCTGTCAGTTCCTGCCCTGGGTCATTATTTCCCGCACCACCTTTGCCTACCACTATTTTGGCGGCATTCTGTTTCTGGTAATCGCCATCAGCTATGTATTTGATGAACTGCTGGATCGAAGCCCCAAGAATGATAAGCTGCTCTACGGCTTCACTGGTCTGAACACCGCTTTGTTTGCAGCCTTCTATCCGGTTTTGTCCGGCATGGAGGTCAGCATTCAATACTGCCTGGACTGGCTCAAGTGGTTCCCCAACTGGCCCTGGGGATAGGGCGCCCGTGCCGGGCTTAGTGAATAGATAATAGTGAATAGTGAAGAAGTTTCCAAAAATCGAAGCTATGTGCGTTGGGGCGGCTACCTCTTCAC
>CAZFXB010000135.1:0-1848 GCA_964522835.1 uncultured Oscillospiraceae bacterium | reverse complement strand
GTGAAGAAGTTTCCAAAAATCGAAGCTATGTGCGTTGGGGCGGCTACCTCTTCACTCTTCACTTATCGCTCTTCACCTTATCGTCTGCACGATGCCATATTTTCCGATTCAAAGGAGGTTCTGCTTATGAGTGAATCTACACGGCGTGCTCTTGACAACGCAGCCGTCTCCTCTGCAATGGAGGGGCTTCCGCTTTTGGAGGAGCATCGCCATATCATTGAAACAATTCTAAATGGAGAAATGACGCTGCAAGAGTATTTTTCCCAATTACATAACTTTGCGGCTTCGCCGCTGAAATTCAAATTACATGGAGGAAAACAACATGATTGCTATTGCCTGTGACCACGGCGGATACGCCCTGAAGGAAAAAGTAAAAGCCCATCTGATGGAGGGCGGCTATGAAGTAAAGGACTTCGGCACCCACTCCACCGACAGCTGTGACTATCCCGACTATGCAGCACCTGCCGCCCGGGCCGTTGCCGCCGGAGAGTGCGAGAAGGGCATCCTCATCTGCACCACCGGCATCGGCGTTTCCATTACCGCAAATAAAATCGACGGCATTCGCTGTGCCCTCTGCACCGATCCCTACGCCGCCGAAATGACCCGTCGCCACAATGACACCAATATGCTGGCCCTGGGTGCCGGTCTGGTGGGCGAAAACCTGGCCCTTCGAATCGTGGACACCTGGATGACCACCCAGTTTGAGGGCGGCCGTCACCAGAGACGGATCGACAAGGTCATGGCTCTGGAGAAGTAAACACCGATTTCTTAGCTGTCTCACGGGCAATCATGCCCCTGAGACAGCTTTTTTAAATTTCCCCTTGACTCCGCAGCAGTTGGGGATGTTAGCATAGCCCCAGGAGGTGCATCAAAATGAAGATCAAAGATGTCATACAGAAAACCGGACTGCCGGAAACCTACCCCGGCGAAGTTATGTACATGACCCCGGATTATGTGGTCTACTGCGAACTGACCCGTGTGACAGAGCACAGCTATGAAGCAGGGTCATTTCATTTGGTAAACCGGAACACCGGAGCGGAAAAGATTCTCCCCGACACAGCAGTTCAGGGGATGGATTTTGCACCCACCGGGGTGACCCTGCCCCAGAGCGGGTTTGAGCGCTATCCATAACCGGAGCTGCTCCTGCTTTTTTCGTCAATTCCTACTATTTTACTTGCTTTTTCCGGGTATCAAAGTATAATGTAAACTAGAAATTTACCCTGGAAGGGAGTTTTTATATGGGAGCATTCACCATTCTGGATGGAGCCATGGGCACCATGCTGCAGGCAGCAGGGCTGCCCCTGGGGGCTCTGCCGGAGGTTTGGAATATCACCCACCCGGAAATTGTCACAGAAATTCAGAAGCAGTATGTTGATGCAGGCAGTCAGGTCATTTACGCCAACACCTTCGGTGCCAACGGACACAAGGTGGCCTCCTCCGGCTATACCGTAGAGGCCCTGGTGTCCGGCGGCATCCAGGCTGCAAAAAATGCCATCGGGAACAAGGACGTTCAGGTGGCACTGGATATCGGCCCCATCGGTCAGCTATTGGAGCCTCTGGGCACCATGACCTTTGACGAAGCCTATGATATTTATAAGGAGATGGTGGTGGCCGGAGAGCAGGCCGGCGCAGATCTGGTGATTTTTGAGACCATGAGCGATCTCATGGAGGTAAAGGCCGCCGTTCTGGCCGCCAAGGAAAACACCTCCCTGCCTGTCTGGGTCACCATGACCTTCGAGGCCACCGGCCGCACCTTTGTGGGTGCCACGGTTCCCGCCATGGCCCTGACCCTCAGCGGCCTTGGGGTGGATGCCCTGGGCTTTAACTGCTCCCTGGGCCCCCAGGAGC
>CAZFXB010000134.1:0-6291 GCA_964522835.1 uncultured Oscillospiraceae bacterium | reverse complement strand
TCTTTTATTTTACTTTCAGCTTTTCGCACAGCTCCGGATCCGGTGTTACGTAGACCGTATTGTAGTGGTCGTAGATCACCATGCCGGGTTTGGCTCCGGTGGGCTTCTTTACATTTTTCACGATGGTGTAGTCCACGGGCACATTCTGGCTCTCCCGCATCTGGGAGTAGTAAGCGGACAGCTTGGCGGCCTCGATCAGGGTGTCGTTGTCAATCTCTTCGCCCTCGCAGGACACGATTACGTGGCTGCCGTGGATTTTCTGGGTGTGGAGCCAGAGATCGCTCTTAAAGGAGGATTTCAGGGTCAGCAAATCGTTTTGCGTGTTATTTCGGCCAACACGGATTCTCTTTCCTGCGGAGGAGATGAATTCCATGGGCTTGGAGGCCTGGGTTTTCATCTTCTTTTTCTTATCCGTGTTTCTGAGATAGCCACCGGAAATCAGTTCCTGCCGGATATCCCCCAGATCTTTTTCTGTTTCTGCACGGGAAAGCTCGTCCAGAATACTTTCCAAATAGGTCAGCTCCACCTGGCCCTTCTCAATCTGCTCTGTCAGATAAATGACTGCATTTTTGGCCTTGTTATAGTCCTTGAAATACTTGGCAGCATTCTGTTGCGGGGTCAGCAGGGGATTCAGGGGAATCTCCATGGGCGTTAAATCGGGATCATAATAATTCTCGGCCATCAGCTTTGTTTGACCTCGCTCCATCCGGTACAGATTGGCGGTAATCAGCTCACCCTTGATGCGGAGGGCATCCCGGTCTTCCGTGGCGCCCAGCTCTTTTTTCTGGTTTTGCAGCTTTCTTGCGGCACGATTCCGCAGGTTGGTTACATTTTTTACGATGGCCTGAGATTTGGATTTCATCCGGGCGGCGGCATCCTTCTTTGCGTAGAACAGGTCAAGGAGCTGAGAAAAGCTCTCCTGTCGCTCACACTCCACCAGGGCACCGTACTGGGTAATGGGCATATAGGTAAAGTCCCAGGGGGCGCCGTTCTTTTTCAGCAGATAGGGGGCCGAGTACCCCTCAGAAATCCGGGTAAATTCCTGCTTCAAATGGGCTGCAAAGGCATACCGGGAGGCGGGAGACAGGGTATTCAAATCCTCCAGATCGACATCGAAGAGCTGGCAAAGCTCCCGGCAGATCAGGGGCGGCATACCGGAGAAATGGTTCATAATGAATTCATCGGGGCGGGTGGGAGAGGAAATCTCCAGCACCAGCGCAGAAATCTCCTCCAAACTGGCTGTGAGGGGATTTAATTTGTTCTGCTGAGGGGGTAAATGATAGTAAAGTCCTGGTAAAACCTGCCTTTGTTCGCTCATTTCATAGTCCACCCGGCGAACGCAGTCGATAATACGGCCCTCTTCGTCACAGAGAATCAGGTTGGAGTTTCGGCCCATGATCTCAATGACCAGATGACGGGTCACCTCGTCACCAAATTCGTTGGTGCAGGAAAGGGCAAAGTCCAGCACCCGTTCCATGGGGGGCTGGATTATATCTGTGAATCGGCCTCCGGCCAGATGCTTCCGCATCAGCATACAGAACATGGGGGGAGAAGCGGGATTCTCAAAGGTTTCCTTTGTAAAATGGGCTCTGGGATGGCTGGGATTTGCAGAGAGCAGCAGCCGGAAAGAACCCTCCCGGCAGCGGAGAAGGAATACCACCTCATCCCGGGAAGGCTGATAGATTTTGTCGATTTTTGAGCCAATCAGCTGACTTCTCAGCTCTGCTGCAACATTTTGAAGATATACGGCATCAAGTGGCATGGTTTTCCTCCATAATCAGGTCAAAAAGCTGCCGGATTCGATCTGTCCGACCAAGCAGATACAGGGCACCAAACAGGGCTTCCAGGCCGGTGGCCTTAGAATATTGACTGTGGGTGGCGTTTTTGGGAATGTTGTGTACTTCGGCATTCCGGCCACGGCGGTAGTATCCCTGTTCCTCTGTGGTAAGAATGGGCAGCAGCTTTTCTATGGCCAGAGCCTGAGCTGGAGCGCAGACATAGCTGATGGTAGATTGATGAATATGTGCCCCGGTGGTGTTTCCCTCCAGCAGTAGCATGGAGCGAACCAGTATTTCATAAACTGCGTCCCCAATGTGGGCCAGCCCCAGGGAGGAGATGGCGTTTACCTCACGGGGGGACAGTGTGTGCGTCAGTAGTGCGTCCAAATATGGGCCTCCAGTTCTTATTTTTTCCAGCCGTGGGATTCTTCAAACCGCTGGTTATAGCCTCTGAGGTACTGGTCAAAGGCTTCCATAGATTCACTGAGCTGCTGAGAGGCTTCCGGTCCCAGAGTTTCGAGGAATTCCAGGTAAAAGCCGTCTATTTGTTCGTGGAACAGCTGGGCCCGCTCTTTTCCGGTGTCTGTGAGAAAAAGCTTTTGGTTTTTACCACTGCCTTCTTTTCGAACCAGCCCAGACTTCTGCATGTTCCGGAGTGAAACGGACAGACTGGGCATACCAATGTTACACAGGGGAGAAAGCTCGCTCAGGGTGACCCCTTCGTTCTGATTTAAGATGGTCAGGATGCGGGGTTGGCCCTGATAGATTCCTGCAACCTTGCAGAAATTGCGTTCCAGACGGTTAAAATCATAGGTGGTTGCAAACACAAGACTACCGAATTTAATACGTTCAACAGCCATAAATGATGCCTCCTTGGAGTCGTTTCTTTTCTGTTTACACAAAGACAGTATAGCACAAAGGGGGGAGAATTGAAAGCATAATTTGACTGTTTTCACCAAGAATGAAAAATGGCTTAATACTTTTGTAATATATTCGGCAGGTTGCATAAAAAGTTTTGGGCGTGAACGGTCATTGTACTGAATTTGCTGTAGGTTTTAAAAAAAGTGCTGACATTTGGGGGGTGGTGTGGTATAGTAATCCCATCAATTTTTGGCCATTTGGGGCCAGGGAGGCAATTATTGTGGAAGAAAAGTATGGTAAGAAATTTGGAGAAGCGAAAACCCTTCCGCTGGCTGTCAGCGGCGTTTTGATGGTTGGCTGTGTCATTATTGTGGCTGGCGTTGCTGTTCTGGGTGTTTCCATCAGCAAGGGCAGCTTCAGCGTTCCCGGCCTGATCCTTCTGATCGCTGGACTTTTGGTGTTTGCCCACTGTGTTAAGACCATTATGGGAAAGGTAGAGTGCTTTGAAAATGCCATCGTCATTAAAGAAGCCTATAAGACCACTGTGATTCCCAGAGACCAGATCGCTGCTATCTTCTGGGAGCGCCCCGGTGCCAACTCCAGCAACGATAAGGTTCGTACCAACGTGAACGTGGCCGATATCATTCTGGTAGGTGGCCGGAAGCACTATCGTATTTCCGACGGCTACTACTCCAACGTTGAGGTTCTGGGCCTGTACCAGAACGAGTATAAGATCCCCATGGAGATCAAGCGGTAATTACATAACCTGAAAAAGGCTGCCCGGCGGGCAGCCTTTTTTGTACAATAGTCTTTGGTAAAGTCGGGATCAGGGCTTCGGCGGGGGCGGCAACTGGGAAAGGGCCTCTGCAAATTTGGCCATGGCCTCCGGAATGGCGATATTCTGGGGACATTTGGGTTTGCAGGCTCCGCAGCCGATACAATCGGCGGGGCCGGCGGTCAGCTTCTCCAGCTCCATGCGGATAAAGGGGGACTTGTTCAGCTGGAACTTGTTATACAGGGCCAGTACTGCGGGAATATCAATGCCCATGGGACATCCATCGCAGTAATGGCAGGCGGTGCAGGGCACATTCACCTGAGATCGGAACAGCTGGAGGGCCTTTTGCAGGGTGGCCTGCTGGCCTTCCGTGAGACATTCCGGATTGGAGAAGGTCTTAACATTGTCCTGGGCCTGGGGCATTTCGGTCATGCCGCTGAGGACAACGCCCACGTTAGGCAAATCCTTTACCCAGCGGAAGGCCCAGGAGGCAACAGAAGCCTCCGGGGCGGCCTCCTTCAAAATGGCATCGGCCTCCGGAGAGAGGGCGGCCAGACGGCCTCCACGGCAGGGCTCCATGACCCATACGGGGAGATCATACTGAGAGATGTACTCATACTGACGCTGGGCATCCTGCATCTCCCAGTCTAAATAGTTGAGCTGAATCTGAACAAACTCCATATTCTGATGCTGAAGCTCCAGGAACTTCTTTAAAATATCCGGGGTAGCGTGGCTGGACATACCCAGATGGCGGATACGGCCGTTCTTCTTCTGCTCCAGCAGATAGGCGATGGTTCCAATTTTTTCGTCCAGGAAGGTTTCATAGGTGTTGTTGCTGACATTGTGGAGCAGATAGAAATCAAAGTGATCTACACCGCAGCGGGAGAGCTGTTCCTCAAAAATCTCCTGGGGGCTGCGGCCCTTCTCCAGCTCACTGTGGGGCATTTTGGAGGCCAGAAAATAGCTGTCTCTGGGGTACTTTTTTAGAGCCTGGCCGATAAATTTTTCGCTTTCACCCCCGTGGTACATGTAGGCGGTGTCGTAGTAGTTGACACCCTGGGCCATGAGATAGTCAATGATCTCCTGGGCCTTGGGATAGTCGATTTTTCCCTCGGTGGTGGGCAGGCGCATGTTGCCCATGCCAAGCCGGGAGATGTTTTCGCCGCAAAGCTGTTTAAACTCCATAATGTGACCTCCTAAAAATATTCTTTTTTCGATTATACCACGGTTTTTATAGGCTGTCAAAACCCCGATTCATTGACGAATTGGGGTTTTGGGGATATAATAAGGTATCTTTTGTGGAATTCAGGAGGAACTATGAAAGAAAAACGTCTGGATTTCGAGTTGTTGCGGATCATTGCCATTGTTCTGGTGGTGTTTAATCATACGGAGCACCGGGGCTTTTCCCTCTATCTGGTGGAGGGCGGCTCGCTTTTCAACAATGGGGTCAGTCTCCTTTTGGCCATTGTTTGTAAAATTGCGGTGCCGCTGTTTTTGCTGGTTTCCGGGGGGCTGCTGCTCCATAAGGAGGAGCCAATTTCGGTGGTGCTGAAAAAGCGTGTCCTGCGGATGGGGATTACTGCGGTGCTGTTTTCGGGGATTTTGTATTTCTTCTGGGTTCGTTGGGGCTATGCTCAGGAACCGGGGCTGTTTGACTTTGTACGGCGGGTCTGGAGCGAAGGTATCTCGGAGCCCTATTGGTATCTCTATGGCTATACGGCGCTGATGCTCCTGCTGCCGCTGCTAAGGCCATTGGTGCGGGGGCTGGGGGATTCCGGCTTTGTGTACCTGGCGATCCTGCACATTTTGCTGGGAATTTCCGTGCCGGTGGGGTATCTGCTGGGGCTTGGAACGGTGAATCCGGATTTTTACCTGCCCTTTATCGAGCAGAATCTGTTTTACTTTATCATGGGCTATTACCTCTGCCATCGGTTCCATTGGGAACGGATGACCGGAAAAAAGCTGGTTGGGGTTCTTGCGGCGGGGGCTGCTGCGGTAGGTGTTATGTTCGGGATGACCTGGCTGGATATTGCCCGGAACGGGGAGAGCACCCAGTTTTTTATGAACTGTCTCCTGTGCTTCCCTGTATTTGCGGTCTACGCTCTGGTGCATCAGCTGATTGAAAAGCACCCTGTTGGAGAGAAAACCGGAAAGTTTATTTCCTCTCTGGGAGGCTGCGTCTTTGGAACCTACCTGCTGGAGGGAATCCTGCGGCGGGAGCTGCTGCCGATGTATGATTTCCTGGAACCTAAAATCCATGTGCTTCCGGCCTGCCTTCTGTGGGTGGGGGCTGTAGTGATTCTCGGCTTGGCCATTACGTGGCTTCTAAAAAAATTGCCGCTGTTCCGCAAGCTGCTGTAAGGATTTTTCGTGAAATATCAAGAAAAATGTGGACTTTTGCCTATAATTCTGTTACACTTTATCTATGTGAAGAAGGAGGCGTTGTATCGTGAAATGCCCATTTTGTACATTTGAAGAGAGTAAAGTGGTGGATTCCCGCCATTCTGAGGATGGCCTGTCCATTCGCCGCCGTCGGGAGTGCCTGAATTGCGGTAAACGTTTTACCACATACGAGACGGTGGAGAGCTTGCCTATTGTGGTGGTGAAGAAGGATGGCCGCCGCCAGACCTTTGACCGGAACAAGGTGTTCAGCGGGATGCAGCGGGCCTGCGAGAAGCGGCCGGTGTCCACCGCTCAAATCGAGGCCGCAGTTGCTGAGATCGAGCAGATCGTTCAGAACTCTCTGGAGCGGGAGGTTCGCAGTGATTACATTGGTGAGTTGGTCATGGAGCGACTCAAGCCCATGGACGAGGTCAGCTATGTGCGTTTTGCCTCGGTCTACCGCCAGTTTAAGGATATTAACAGCTTTATGGCAGA
>CAZFXB010000133.1:0-6325 GCA_964522835.1 uncultured Oscillospiraceae bacterium | reverse complement strand
AAATATATGTTATACTATTTTTGTAGGGATTAAATATAACTCAAAAATCCCTGAAAGGAGGCCCTTTTGAATCAGCTTTTAATGGAAAAAATTAAGGAGTCCCTTTCCTCCGTACTGCCCATTACTGCGATCGTGCTGCTTATCAGCATTACCATTGCTCCACTGAGTCCGGGAACCATGGTGCTGTTTTTGTTTGGTGCGATTCTTCTGGTGGTGGGAATGGGACTGTTTACCGTGGGTGTGGAGATGTCCATGATTCCCATGGGAGATGGCATTGGCGTGGAGATCAGTAAGGCCAAGGGCCTTGGTCTGCCCCTTATTGTGTGTTTTATTTTGGGCGTGGTTGTGACTGTTGCAGAGCCGGATCTTCAGGTTCTGGCGGAACAGCTACCCACAGTGAATAATCTCACCCTGATTCTGGCGGTAGCCCTGGGTGTAGGGTTCTTCCTGTTGATCGCACAGGTTCGTATGATTTTTAATATTCCATTGAGCTATACACTGGTGTTTTTCTACGTTTTGGTGTTTGGCCTGTCCTTTTTTGCCCCGGACAGCTTTGTGCCGGTGGCGTTTGATTCGGGCGGTGTTACCACCGGGCCGATTACCGTCCCCTTTATCATGGCGTTGGGCATCGGTATGGCCTCCATCCGAAGCGATAAGAACTCCAGCAATGACTCATTTGGTCTTATTTCCCTTTGCTCCATCGGCCCCATTATGGCGGTGATGATTTTGGGTATTGTGATGCCGGATGTGGATGCTGCCTATACTCCGGTGGTAATTCCCCATGTGGAGACCACCCGGGATGCTGCTGCGCTGTTTCTCCATGACATCCCCGACTATGTGGGCGAGGTTGCCATTGCGCTTTTGCCCATTATGATGATCTTCCTTCTTTTTCAGCTGGGCTTCCGTCGATTCCAGAAGCATCAGTTGCTGAAAATCATTGTGGGTCTTGTTTATACATACCTTGGGCTTGTGCTGTTCCTGGTGGGCGTGAATGTAGGGTTTATGCCCGTTGGTGCCACGCTGGGTGCCTCTGTTGCAGGCAGCAATCACAGCTGGATACTGGTACCCATTGGCATCCTGGTGGGCTATTTTATTGTCCGTGCAGAGCCTGCGGTGCAGGTTTTGGCCCGTCAGGTTGAGGAGATCACCAATGGCTCCATTACAGGCCGCTCCATCAATCTGGCCCTGTCCATTGGTGTTGCTGTTTCTGTTGGGCTTGCCATGCTGCGGATTCTGACCGGGATCTCTATTATGTGGTTCCTGATCCCGGGCTATATTCTCTCCCTGACCATGACCTTCTTTGTCCCCCAGATCTTCACCGGTGTTGCCTTTGACTCCGGCGGGGTGGCATCCGGGCCTATGACTACCACATTTCTGCTGCCTCTGGCCATGGGTGCCTGCGAAGCGGTGGGGGGGAATGTGCTGACAGATGCCTTCGGCATCGTGGCGCTGGTTGCCATGACCCCTCTGGTGACCATTCAGCTTTTGGGGCTCTATGATAAATTGAAGGCGAAGGCCGAGGATCGTGCTTTGCAGCTTGCCCTGAAGGAAGAGCTCTCTCAGATGGACGACTGCATTGTATATTGGGAGGTGTAAGCCATGGAGAAAAAAATCAGTCCCATGCATATTGTTGTTACCATCGTGGAACGGGGCAAAGGACTTTACATCATCAACAAATACGAGGAATTTAAGATTCTGCATCATCTTCAGGCCGCAGGCCATGGTACCGCAGCCTCCCATCTTTTAGATGCCCTGGGATTTGGCACAGGAGAGCGGGATATCGTGCTTTCATTCGCCCCCAGGGATACGGTCAATCAGCTGATGTATTACCTAAAAGACGAGGATCGTTCCAATCTGGGGGCACCAGGTATCGCTGTGTCCCTGCCCATGGACGGTATGACCGCCATTTGGGCCGCAGGTCTGGATCGATTATCTGCCGTAGACACAGAAAGGGGAGAAATACTTATGGAACAGGAAAAGGGCCACAGCCTGATTTTGATTGCGGTCAATCAGGGCTACACAGATATGGTAATGGACACAGCCAGAGCTGCTGGAGCTCGTGGCGGCACAGTCATTCGAGCCCGCTGGGCCGGTTCCGGAGGCTCCCAGAAGTTTGCCGGTATTACCATCCAGACGGAGAAGGAGATTTTGGCCATCGTGGCTCCTGAAAAGGATAAGCAGAAGATCATGGATGAAATCAACCGCACCCACGGCATGAAATCCAGTGCCCAGGGAATGCTGATCTCCGTTCCGGCTGAACATACTGTAAGACTTGACTGATTTATTTCCCGGCTGTCTTGATTTGACAGCCGGGAAATTGTATAATGGACGAGAAGGAGCTGATATTTATGACCGCAGATATGAAATATAAGCTTTGGCTTGATCGGGTTCCTGTGGGAACGGAGCTTTACGATCAGCTGAAAACCATAGAAAATGACACCCAGGAAATTGAAAGCCGTTTTCTCAATGACCTGACCTTTGGTACAGCGGGCCTCCGTGGCATTATGGGGGCAGGTACAGATCGAATGAATATCTACACCGTTCGCCGGGCAGCCCTGGCCTACGGCCAGTATATCAAAAACGCAGATTTGCCGGATACCTGCGTCATCGCCTATGACACCCGGAACAACGGTCTTCTGTTTTCCCAAACCTGCGCCGTTGCACTGGCAGAGGAGGGGATTCAGGTTTATCTTTTCCAGAAGCCCACACCCACTCCGGTGCTGTCCTTTGCGGTTCGGCACTTAAAGACAGGCGGCGGCGTAGTGATGACCGCCAGCCACAATCCGGCCCCCTACAATGGCATGAAATGCTATGGCAGCGATGGCTGCCAGCAGACCGACGAGCCTGCGGCAGAGGTGTTTGCCCGGATGCAGCAGCTTCCCATGATTTCCGAGGCTCAGGTCGGTTTTGAAGAACTGGTAGAGCAGGGGAAAATCAAGCTGATCTATGAGGAAGTTTATGACGCCTATTACGAGGCGGTTCTGGGCGAAATGATCGGCGGAGATAAAATTGCCCCCTCCGGTTTGAAGGTGCTTTATACCCCCTTACATGGTACCGGTTTGGTTCCTGTAACAGAGCTGTTTGATCGGCTGGGGGTAAACTATGACCTGGTTACCTCCCAGGTGGAGCCCAACGGAGATTTTCCCACCTGCCCCTACCCCAATCCGGAGACGGAAGAGGCTTTCTCCGAAGCACAAAAAGCTTCTCAGGGGAAAAATTACGATGTCATCATCGCTACAGACCCGGATGCTGACCGGGTGGCTATTGCCGTTCCCCAGCAGGATGGCAGCCTGGTGCGGCTGTCCGGCAACGAGCTAGGCTGTATGCTGCTGGAGTTTATCCTGAAAACCCGCCGGGATATGGGCACATTGCCCCAGAGCCCCAAGTGCATCAAATCCATTGTCACCACACCTATGGTAAAGAATATTGCAAAGGCCTACGATTGCGAAAACATTGATGTGCTCACCGGGTTTAAATACATAGGCAGCACCATTCTGGGGCTGGAGCAGCAGGGGAGAGAGGATCAGGTTGTGTTCGCATTCGAGGAGTCCTGCGGCTTCCTGAAGGGAACCTACGCCCGGGACAAGGACGCCCAGATCGCCTGTGTTCTGGTGGTGGCGCTGGCAGCAGCCTGCAAGCTGGAGGGCGTTTCCATTACGGAAAAGCTTTCTCAGATGTACCGCACCTATGGATTCTACAAAACTCAGGTTGTTTCTGTGAATCTGGACGGTGAGAAGGGCAAGGCCCTTTGCAGCCAGTTTATTGAATCCTATCGGCAGAAGGCGCCCAAGTCCCTTGCTGGACTTCCTGTGACCGCAGTCTCAGACTATAAGCTGGGCGTTGAGAAGAATCTGGTATCCGGGGAAGAGCAGACGCTTCATTTTCCCTCCTCCAATGTGATCTCTTTTCTGATGGGATCCCAGGGCCAGGTAATCCTGCGCCCCTCCGGCACGGAGCCAAAGCTGAAAATTTACTTCTTCGCCTGCCAGAAGGAAGAGCTGGACGCAGAGGAGACCCTGGCCGCATTGGTATCCCACATGAAACAGGCACTGAAGGATTTCGGAATCCAGTAAGAAAGTGCTTGACAATTCCACGACAACTGGGTACAATAAACTGTAAATATGAAAAGCAATGAGGAAGAGGAGTAAATTTTCGTCTCCTTTCAGAGAGCAGCCGGTGGGTGTAAGGCTGTAGAGACGGATGTTGAAGGTCGCTTCTGAGCTGCGGTTCTGAACCTTAGTAGGAATCGCCGGGTGCTCCCGATACAGGGCCTAAGAGTGCGGCAGAAATGCCGAATTCAGGTGGTACCGCGGAATTTTCGCCCTGAACGCTATGGCGTTCAGGGCGTTTTTACTTTAAAGGAGATGATTTTTAGTGAAGGAACTGCCAAAGATTTATGACCCCCAGCAGGTGGAGTCCAGCATCTATGATATGTGGACAAAGGGCGGCTATTTCCATGCCGAAAAGGACGAAAATAAGAAGCCCTTTACCATTGTAATGCCCCCACCCAATGTAACTGGACAGCTCCACATGGGCCATGCCATGGACTGCACCCTTCAGGATATCCTGATCCGTTTTAAGCGTATGCAGGGCTACAGTGCCCTCTGGCTCCCCGGCTATGACCATGCCGGCATTGCCACCCAGATCAAGGTGGAAGAGGAGCTCCGGAAAGAGGGCCTGACCCGCCATGACCTGGGCCGTGAAAAGTTTCTGGAACGGGTCTGGGAGTGGAAGGAAAAGTACGGTGACCGGATTGTTAACCAGCAGAAGACCCTTGGCTCCTCCTGTGACTGGGATCGTCACCGCTTCACCATGGACGAGGGCTGCTCCAAAGCCGTCCGTGAAGTATTTGTACGGCTCTACGAGAAGGGCTATATCTATAAGGGCAGCCGAATCGTCAACTGGTGCCCCCACTGCATCACAGCTCTGTCCGACGCAGAGGTTGAGTATCAGGACAAGCCCGGCAACCTGTGGCATCTCAAGTACCCCATTGTGGGCGAAGAGGGCCGCTATGTAATCGTGGCTACCACCCGTCCTGAGACCATGCTGGGCGACTCTGGCGTGGCCGTGAATCCGAATGATGAACGCTACACCGATCTTGTGGGCAAGAAATGCCTGCTGCCTCTGGTGAACCGTGAGATTCCCATTGTAGCTGACGAGTATGTGGACATGGAGTTTGGTACCGGCTGCGTTAAAATGACCCCTGCCCACGACCCCAACGACTTTGAGGTGGGCCTGCGGCACAATCTGGAGACCATCCGGGTGCTGGATGACCACGGTGTGGTCAACGAGCTAGGCGGCAAGTATCAGGGCATGGATCGCTACGTGGCAAGAAAGGCTATCATTGCAGACCTGGATGCGCTGGGCCTTCTCGAAAAAGTGGAGGAGCATCAGCACAATGTGGGCACCTGTTACCGTTGCCACAACGATGTAGAACCCATTGTTTCTGCTCAGTGGTTTGTTAAGATGGAGCCCCTCACCAAGGAGGCTCTGCGGGTGGTTCAGGACGGCGAGACCAAATTCGTCCCCGAGCGTTTCACCAAGACCTATACCAACTGGATGGAGAACATCCACGACTGGTGTATCTCCCGTCAGCTCTGGTGGGGCCATCAGATTCCTGCTTGGCGCTGCCCGGAGTGCGGGGAATATACCGTGGCCCGGGAGGATCCCACCGAGTGCTGCCACTGCGGATGCAAGGACATTGTCCGGGAAGAGGATGTGCTGGACACCTGGTTCTCCTCTGCACTGTGGCCCTTTGAGACCCTGGGCTGGCCCGACAAGACTGAGGATCTTGACTATTTCTATCCCACAGATGTGCTGGTTACCGGCTACGATATTATCTTTTTCTGGGTTGCCAGAATGATCTTCTCCGGCTGTGAGCAGACAGGGAAGACCCCCTTCCACACCGTATTCATCCATGGTCTGGTACGGGATGACAAGGGCCGGAAAATGAGTAAGTCCCTGGGCAATGGCATTGATCCCCTGGAAATGGTGGAGAAATATGGTGCCGACGCACTCCGTATGAATATGATTACCGGCAACAGCCCCGGAAATGATATGCGGTTCTATGTGGAGCGGTGCGAGGCCATGCGGAACTTCGCCAATAAGATATGGAACGCCAGCCGCTATGTGATGATGAACCTGACCATCGAGGAAAACAAGCTCCCCACTATGGACAAGCTTGAGCAGGAGGACAAGTGGATCCTTTCCAAGTTGAACCGGCTCATCTCTGAGGTCACAGACAACATGGATCGCTACGAGCTGGGTATTGCCGTTCAGAAGATCTATGACTTCATCTGGGACGACTACTGCGACTGGTATATTG
>CAZFXB010000132.1:0-6371 GCA_964522835.1 uncultured Oscillospiraceae bacterium | reverse complement strand
TTGGCCATGTACATGGCAACGGTGCCGCCGCCGCCCTGGTCAACCTTGCCCAGCTCGCCCATCTGCCAGACCACGTTGTTGTCGGTGCAGATCCGGCGGATCTTTGCCACAAACTCAGCGGGAGCGTCGGAGGAGCCGGACTTGCCACGGGCACCGGTGTACTTCATAAAGCAGACGCCCTTGTTGATGTGGCCGTTGTTCCGGCGGTCGGAGACCTCCGGGTAGGTGGGGTCAAAGGCGTTGGTCACATCGGCAGACAGGCATTCGGAATGGGCAAAGCAGTCGTTGAGCTTTACGCCCTGGCAGTCACAGAGCTGAGAGACAAAATACTCAAATGCCTGGGATTCCATGCCGGTGATGCCCATGGAGCCAATCTCTTCCTTATCAGCCAGGGTGCAGATAGCGGTATAGGTGGGAGTCTCGGTGAGCCGCAGCAGGGAGTCCAGAGCGGCAAAGGAGCAGCTTCTGTCGTCGTGGCCGAAGGCGGCGATCATGCTCCGGTCAAAGCCCACCTCACGGGCCTTGGAGGCGGGAACCAGGGAAAGCTCTGCGGACAGGAAGTCCTCCTCGTGGATGCCGTAGGTCTCGTTCAGGTACATCATAACCGCCAGCTTTACGCTGTCGCTGCCCTCGTCCTCGGGCAGGGGCTGGGAGCCGATGAGCACGTTGAGGCCTTCGCCGGTAACGCCCTCGGCCAGAGACTTCTTGTTCTGGTCAGCAGCCAGATGGGGCAGCAGGTCGGTGATGATAAACACAGGGTCGGTGTCCTTTTCGCCCACGCAGATCTCCACCACGGTGCCGTCCTTCTTGGCAACTACGCCATGGAGGGCCATGGGAATGGTGGTCCACTGGTACTTCTTGATACCGCCATAGTAGTGGGTCTTAAAGAAGGCCATCTCGTCCTCCTCGTAGAGGGGATTGGGCTTCAGATCAATGCGGGGATTGTCGATGTGGGCAGCGGTGATCCGGGTGCCCTCAGCCAGGGACTTCTGGCCGATGACAGCCAGGTTGATGGCCTTGCCATAGACATCCCGGTAAACCTTGGTGCCCGGGGTCAGGGTCATGCCGGGGGTGAAGGGCTGGAAGCCGGCGGCCTCTGCCTGACGGATCACCTCACGGACGGACTCCCGCTCGGTCTTGGCGGTGTCCAGAAAGTCCATATAGCGGCGGGCATAGTCGTTCATCTCGGCCTTGTCGCTGTCTGTCATGGCAGCATAGCCGTTCTTGGGGGTGTAGAGCAGACTCTTCCGCTGCTCTTCATACTTCTTTTCCATAGCTTAGTTTCCTTTCTCTTCCGCCATCAGCTCGTCGATGAGGGCATCGCAGTGGCGGGCAAATTCTTCTTGGGTATAGATACCGTTGCGAAGGGTATAGTCACAGACCTCCTCGTAGTATTCGTTGGGGGGCTGTGCAGAAATACGCAGTCGGGCGTATTCTTCTGAAATGTTGTCCCGTGCCATGAGCCGCTGAACCCGAATCTCCTCCGGGGCGGTAACGGCGATGACATGGTTGCAGCGGAAGGGGAGATCTCCCTCCAGCAGATTGATGGCATCAATAGCGGCCATGGGGCGGCCCTCCTGCCGAGCCTGGGCCAGGAGCCGATCCGTTTCGGCCATAATATACTTGCCGGTGATGGTGTTTAAGTCCAGCAGCGCCTTCTGGTCAGCGAACACAATGTTACCAAGAGCCTTCCGATCCAGGGTTCCGTCTACAATAACCCCGGGGAACCGGGTATCCAGCTCCGCAATAAGGTTTTTGTCGGTTTTCAGGAGCTGATGATATACAGCGTCCAGATCCAGAACGGCGCCCCCTCTTTTGGCGATGCAGTTCAGGGCAGTGGTTTTGCCGGAGCCGGTGGGGCCGGTGATTCCGAAAACGATCATAGTTCTTTATCTCCTTCCACAATGTGAAATCCGGCGGCTTTTTTCAGTCGGTTGGCCACCGCATAGGTAACACCGCCGCCGGTGGGGCAACGGGCATATATGGTTTTTATGTCGGCCTGATCCAAATCCCGCAGAGCGGCAAACAGACCCTGGGCCAGAGTTTCCGGCTCCGACTCCTTTCCGTAGGCCAGCGCAGAGCCCTTCGGGAACAGGGAAAGCTCCTCCTGGAAGCAAAGCACCTGGGTCTGGGGGCCTAAATGGTTCCGAATGTACCGGGCGGCGTTTTCGCTGGAGCCGGTGACAATGATGACCTCCCCCTGGGGGGTGTAGTGGGTGTATTTCATGCCGGGGGCACGGACAACGGCATCCTGGCTGATTTCTCCCACCACTGCCTTATCAATGACCAGATCCGGAAGGAACTCCGTCAGGGCCTCTGGGGTGATGCCGCCGGGACGAAGAAGCCGGGGATGTTCCCCTGTCAAATCCACAATGGTGGACTCCAGCCCTACGGAGCAGGGGCCGCCGTCTACGATGGCCTCGATTTTGCCTGCCATGTCGTGGTAGACATGCTGGGCAGTGGTGGGGCTGGGTTTTCCGGAAATATTGGCCGAAGGGGCCGCAATGGGCACACCGGCGGCTTCAATAATGGCACGGGTTAAATCGTTGTCCGGGCATCGGATGGCCACGGTACTGAGGTTTGCTGTGGTTCGCCGGGGCACATTGTCCCGCACCGGCAGCACCAGGGTCAGAGGGCCGGGCCAGAAGGCATCCATCAGCCGATAGGCCACCGTCGGAATGTCCCGGCAGAACTGTGCAACCTGTTCCTTGCCGGATACGTGAAGAATCAGGGGGTTGTCCTGGGGACGGCCCTTGGCCTCGAAGATCTTTTTCACCGCCTCCGGGTCAAGGCCGTTGGCGCCCAGACCGTAGACGGTCTCTGTGGGGAGCCCCAAAAGACCGCCGGAGCGGATGATTTCAGCGGCGATCTCCAGAGTGTGGGGATCCTCCGGGGATAGAATTTTTGTTGTCATATCAATCACTGTCCTGTGAATGCTGTAGTTTTTCGGCCTGATCGGCGGTAATGAGAGCATCGATGATTTCGTCCAGATTGCCGTCCATAATCTCGCCAATTTTGTAAAGGGTCAGGCCAATGCGATGATCTGTTACCCGGGACTGGGGGAAGTTATAGGTGCGGATCTTCTCGTTCCGCATACCTGTTCCCACCTGTGCCCGCTTTTCTGCGGACAGGGCGGCGTTTTGCTCCTCCAGCTGGGTCTGATAGAGGCGAGAGTACAGAATTCGCATGGCCTTTTCACGGTTCTGCACCTGGCTCCGTTCCTGCTGGCACTCCACCACCGTGCCTGTGGGCAGGTGGATCAGGCGAACGGCAGAGGAGGTCTTGTTGATGTGCTGACCGCCGGCACCGGAGGAGCGGAACACCTCCATTTTAATGTCCGCCGGATTCAGGTCGATGCTGACCTCGTCCACCTCCGGCATCATGGCCACGGTGGCGGTGGAAGTGTGTACCCGGCCGCCGGACTCCGTTTCCGGAACACGCTGCACCCGGTGTACGCCGGTTTCGAATTTCAGCCGGGAGTAGGCACCCTGGCCGGTTACCATGCAGATGATCTCCTTAATGCCGCCCAATTCGGTTTCGTTCAGGGAGGTGATCTCCATCTTCCAGCCCTGTTTTTCGGCGTACATGCTGTACATCCGGTAAAGGCTGTGGGCAAAAAGGGCGCTCTCTTCTCCGCCAACCCCGGCCCGGATCTCCAGAATCACGTTTTTGTCATCATTGGGATCCTTGGGCAGCAGCAGGATTTTCAGCTCCTGCTCCAGAATGGGCAGCTGCTCCTTGCAGTCGTCCAGCTCCTCCTGGCATAGCTCCCGCATCTCCGGGTCCAGAGAGCCGGAGAGCATTTCCAGGGCCTCCTCCATGGTGCGCTGTACCTGGCAGTAACGGCGAAAGGCTTTGACTACCGGCTGGAGATTCCGCTGCTCCTTCAAAAGGGCGGCAGCTTTTTTTGGATCGTCATAAAAATCGGGACGCTGGGACATATCCTCCAGCTCCAGGTAGCGGTTTTCCACCACCTTCAGTTTATTCAGCATAAAATCGCTCCTGATATCATTTTACGTTACCCTTTATTGTATCATATAGGAAGGGAACTTGCAATCTTTTGGTACAGCCGGAATTCCACCTGGGTCTGATCCGAAAGCCCGGTGGCATGGGCGGCACGCTGGGCCCCATCCCGGGTGATCCGCCAGAAATGGGGGGTCATGGTGAGAAGCTGCATGACCTCCTCCCCGGAGGTAAGGGAAATGGGGAAGCAAAGTGTTTCGGTGGAGACAAGCCGGAAGCCGGGAAGTTCCTTTGCGGTTTTCTCCTGTTTTTCTGTGATTTCGGAGTAAATCAGATTTTTCAGCCCCATCAGGTGGTTTCGACCGGCGGTGACCTCCAGATAGTAGCCGCCCGGTTTCAGCACCCGGCAGAATTCCTCTGGTACGGACAGGGCAAACATGCTCATAATTCCGTCCAGTGCCCCATCGAAAATTGGCAGATGGGCTGCCGAGGCGGTGAGCCACAGGGCATTTTTGTTTCGCCCGGCGGCGAAACGAACCGCATCCTTGGAGATGTCTACGCCCAGGAAGGTGCCCCCGTTAAAATGCCCCATCAGCTCCGACAAATAGTACCCTTCGCCGCAGCCTGCGTCCAGAAATGCGGGCTGCTCCGGCAGCAGGGGAGAGAGCAGCGAGGCTACCTTATCAGCAATGGGCCGGTAGTGGCCCCGGTCTAAGAATGCCCGCCGGGCAGCCACCATATCCCGTGTATCTCCGGGATTTTTGGAGTGTTTTTGCGTCACCGTCAACAGGTTGACATAACCCTGACGGGCCACATCAAAGCTGTGATTTTTCGGGCAGACAAATTGCCGCTCCTGTTTTTGAAGCATCCCGCCACAGACCGGGCAGGTCAAAATGGTATGTTCCATTAGCATTCCCTCATCAGCCGGAAGAAAAACTTCACGGCGTTTTCTGTATTTATGGTACGAATTCGTTCGTTGTTTCCGTGGACGGTGGATTTCTCTTCTCTGGTTACGTATTTGGCAGAGAAACGGTACACGTGGGGGCAGATCTCCCGCCAATGCCGGGCGTCGGTGCAGGCCACCATCAGATAGGGGCTCACCACCGCCTGGGGCCAGGTGGCGTTTATGGCGGCTTTCAGCCGGTCAAAGGGTTCTCCCAGCTCCGAATCCGGAGCGGGATCGGTGCCCTTTTCCGGAATAATCGCTACGGCGTCATCCCGAATGATTCTGTGGAGGTGGGCCACCACGGATTCCTGAGTCCAGCCGTACATGAGCCGAAGGTTGGCGAACATTTCTGCCTCCGAGGGGATTACATTTCCCGCCTGGGAGCCCTGGGCCTTTGTTAAGGCAAAGGTGGTTCTGGCGGCGGCATCGATCATGCCCCCCTGTTTCCGGAGCCACCGGAGATAGAAGGGCCACAGGAGCTTTCGGTTGGAGAGAAGCAGCCGGGTAGAAAATTTACAGTAGGGGCCCATGGTGTTCACCATCTCCTCCAGAGCACGGCCCGGCTTTCGGGGGAAGGGGTGCTTTTCGATGCGGGTCATGGCCCGGCAGAGCCGTTGGAGGGGGCTGTTTTTCGGTGGCGTGGAGGCATGACCGCCGGGGCCGGTCACCCGAAACCGAAGGTTTGCGGCCCCCTTTTCCCCAATGCCCACCATAGCACAGGGCACATCTGTACCGGGGAAAAAGCCGTCCATAATGTCGCCCCCCTCGTCCAGCACAAAGGCGGGGGTGATGCCCCGTTCCCGAAATCGTTCCATAATGCTTCTGGCACTGGGGCCCATGACCTCCTCCTCACCGGAGAGGGCAAAGTAGATGTCATTTTTCGGGGTGAAGCCCTGTGTGAGCAGCAGTTCAGCTGCCTCCAGCATGGAAATAAGCTGGTTTTTCATATCGAGCGCCCCCCGGCCCCATAGCACACCATCCTCCAAAACTGCGGCGAAGGGTGGCTTTTCCCAGCCGGTGACCTCTGCGGGAACCACATCATAGTGCCCCAGAAATACGGCAGGGGAGCGGGATTCCCGTCCGGGAATCCGGATCAGCAGCCCGGTTCGGTCAATGCGTTCCACATTGCCTGTGGAAAAAAGTCTGGGGTAAAACTCCGGCAGCAGACTGCGGAATTTTTCAAATTCCGCTTCCACCCGGAGGCTTTCCTCCGATACGGTGCGGCAGCGGATGGCCGCTTGCAGATGGGAAACAGCCTGCTCGCCATCTACTGGAATGTCATCCGCTGCTGGAGTCGGCGTCGCCGGGGGCCGGAACCGGGCAGCCTGGACACATAGGAGAATGAAAAATAGAACAAAAATCAATAAGATTATCATTTTTTGTGTTCCTCACAATTTTTTTCTGCTACTATTCTACATCATTTTGACTTCATGGTCAAATCATGCTATAGTATAGAAAAAGA
>CAZFXB010000131.1:0-6384 GCA_964522835.1 uncultured Oscillospiraceae bacterium | reverse complement strand
TTGCCCGGCCTTGGTGGTATGGAAGGCCCTGGAGAAAATAAAAATCTGGCTATGGCCTATGGGTTTGTCATCGTGGCTCCCGGATGCCGGGGCCGTGATTGCCAGGCACCAGACGGCACCTATTTCGGCAAGGCTCCCGCAGCCATTGTGGATTTGAAGGCTGCTGTCCGGTATATTCGCAAGAATCAGGATTTGATCCCCGGCAATACAGAGCGTATTTTGTCCACCGGCGGCAGTGCAGGCGGTGCCCTGTCCTGTCTGCTGGCAGCCTCCGGTAATTCGCCACTGTACGAGCCCTATCTCCAGGCTATTGGTGCAGCCCGGGAGCGGGACGATATTTTCGCCGCCGCAGCGTACAGCCCTATCATCAATCTGGAGCATTCCGACGAGGGCTATGAGTGGGAGCTGGGAACCATTCCCTGCGCTGGTGCGGCCACAGGCCCCATCCGGGTGGTGCCCGGCATGGTGGATCAGACCCTGTCTCAGGAGCTGAAAGCGAGCTTTGCTGCTTACCAGACTGGTCTCAAGCTATCCGGCAGGGATGGCTTCGGTGAGATCACCGGAGAGAATCTGGAAGAGTATCTGATGAAGTTCTATATTATCTCCGAGGCAACCCGGTACATTGCTGCCCTGGCTCCAGAGCAGCGGGAGCAGTATCTGGCAGCCCACAGCTGGATCAAATGGGACGGAGAGAAGGCAAACTTCACCTTTCAGGATTTTATTACCTACAAGGGCCGCATGAAGGGGCTGCCTGCCTTTGATGATTTCAATAAGGAAATGGCAGAGCCGGATCTCTTTGGCACGGAAACTGTGAAAACCCGACATTTTACAGAATTTTCCCTGTGGCATGATCCCACAGAGACGGCGCAGACGCTGGATGACGGGCTGAAGCAGGTCATCAACCTGATGAACCCCATGTACTTTGCTCTGAACAAGAATCCGGGCTGTGCGCCCCACTGGTGGATTCGCCACGGTGCCATTGATAAGGACACCAGCATTCCCATTGTGGCCAATATGGCCATTGCACTGGAGAATATGGAGCGGGATGTTAACGCCCGGCTGGTCTGGGACGGCGGCCACTGCGAGGACGACGATCCCGAGGGCCTGATGGTCTGGATGAAGGATATGTGTGAATAAAGTTTTCGCCCACCGCAGTGCGGTGGGCGAAGTTTTATACATTGGATATTTTACACAGCTTTTCGTGCATGAGAAACATAAATACATTGATGAAAAAGAGATAGAAGGGGAAGAGTACCGGGCTGATATAATTGCAGATCAGTCCGAAGAGCGGGGGCATCAGGCAGGAGCCGCAGTAGGCCGATGCCATCTGCACCCCGATAATGGCCTGAGATTTGTCAGCGCCGAAGGTGAAGGGGGTGGAATGGATGATGCAGGGGTAGATGGGGGCGCAGCCCAGGCCAACGAGAATCAGGCCGACTACGGCTCCGGTGGTACCCAGCGGCAGCATCACGAGAACTGCACCGCCGAAAATAATGCACTGGCCCGCCCGGATCAGGGTGTGATCGCCCAGCTTTATGGTAAGGAAACCGTTCAAAAGCCGGCCCAGGGTTATGCCCAGATAGAACATGCTGGCGTAGGAAGCAGCAGCTTCTGTGTCGATTCCCTTGTGCAGCACCAGATAGGAGCTGGCCCAAAGTCCGGCGGTGGACTCCAGGGCACAGTAGCAGAAGAAGGTAATAAACACGGCCTTGGCACCGGGGATTTTCAAGATATGGGGTAAGGGCAGGGGCGTGTAGGACTGGGCGGTATCTGCGTCCTCCTGGCCCCCTTTCCACAGGGGGAGGGAAAGAAACAGGGCTGCGGTGAGGACGATCTGAATAATTCCTACGATTTGGTAGCCCATGGGCCAGCCATGGCCGCCGGACAGGGCATAGCCCATGATGTAGGGGCCTGCGGCGGCACCAATGCCCCACATGCAATGGAGCCAGCTCATGTGCCGGGAAGCATAGTGCAGAGCTACATAATTATTGAGGGCGGCATCCACGCCGCCGGCACCTAAGCCGTAAGGAATGGCCCAGAGCAAGAGAAGGGGAAAACTTCTGCTGAAGGAAAAGCCCATGAGGGCCAGGGCCGTGAGGCCCACGCTGACGGCGGTGACCCTGCCTGCGCCGAAGCGATGGGTCAGCCGGTCACTGAGCAGGCTAGATACGATGGTGCCCAGGGTGATGACGGTAGAAACCAGGCCCGCACAGCTGACCGGAACACCAAATTCCTGGTACATTACTGGCCAGGCAGAGCCCAGAAGGGCATCCGGCAGTCCCAGCGAGATAAACGAAATATAAATGACAGCCAAAAGCAGCATTACCATAATGAAAACCTCCAAACTGGAGGGATTATATCACAGAATATCTTCGTTGTGAAGATTGTATTTGACAAAGTTCTCCTGAAAGAGTATACTGTGTGTATCTGATTTTGAGATGGTAGCACTTATCCTCTGGTAAGTGCTTTTTTTGCGGAAAAGGAGAGAATGTTTTTTGAAAATTTTTGCTCTGATCCTCTTTGCACTGACTTATGTGCTGATGATCGCCCTACAGAAGCAGCGTCCCTGGGTAGCAGTGGGCTCTGCCCTTGTTTTTCTGGTTTCCGGTATTGTTCCAATGGGGGAGCTTTTGGATGCCATTGATTTTAATGTGCTTTTGATGCTGGCAGGTACCATGGGTACGGTATCCTTGTTTATTGAAAGCCGGATGCCCAACAAAATGGCAGAGGCACTGCTGCGCCGCTCTCCCAATGTGATGTGGGTTGTGGTATACATGAGCCTGTTTGCTGGTGTGGTTTCTGCCTTTGTAGACAATGTGGCTACGGTGCTGATGATTGCGCCTGTGGGTCTGGCCATTGCCAAAAAGCTGAACATCTCTCCGGTGGGGATGATTATTTCTATTGCCGTGTCCTCCAATCTTCAGGGAGCTGCCACGCTGGTGGGCGACACCACCTCCATTATGCTGGGTGGCTATGCGGACATGACCTTTATCGACTTTATCTGGATGGATGGAAAGCCCAGCATCTTCTTTGCTGTAGAATTGGGCGCACTGGTGACGGTTCCAGTCATTATGTTCCTGTTCCGGGACAACCGGGAGAAGATCACCGTGTCCGAGCATACTGAGGTGACCAACTATGTACCCACGGTACTGCTGTGCCTCAATGTGCTGCTGCTGATTCTGGCCAGCTTCGTAGAGAACCGGCCGGAGCTGACCAATGGTGTGATCTGTGTTGGTATTTTCCTGGTGGGGATGATCCACTCCAGAATTATGCGTGGAGATATGGATGTGGTGAAGCAGGCTGTTCGTGAAATCGATTTTGAGACCCTGTGCCTGCTGGCGGGCCTCTTTGTGGTGATCCGTGGAATCACCAATGTGGGGCTGATTGATGACATCAGTAATATCATTGTGTCTCTGGGCGGGGACAACCTGTTCCTGCTGTACTCCATCATTGTGTGGGTGTCGGTAGTATGCTCTGCATTTGTGGACAATATTCCCTATGTTGCCACCATGCTGCCGGTTGTCAGCGCCATGGCTGCAACACTGGGGGTAGAGCCATACCTGCTGTTTTTCGGCCTGCTGACAGGTGCTACCCTGGGCGGCAATCTGACCCCCATCGGTGCTTCTGCCAATATTGCGGGCATCGGCATTTTGCGGAAGGCTGGCTACGAAGTGAAAAACACAGACTTTTTGCGGATCGGTGTGCCCTTTACCCTGTGTGCGGTGCTGACGGGTTATGTGTTCTGCTGGATTTTCTGGGCGTAATTCCTGCGACCCGGTCTCTAAGAGGCCGGGTCGTTTTCTGTATATGAGACAGTTTGAAAAATGTCTGTTGTCCCGGCTGTGGAATTGTGTTACAATACAGAAGAATTCGCAGACAAATTGTGATGTTTGGGAGGACGGGAAATGGACGAAAAACGAATTGAAATTTGGGAGGATCAGCGGGAAATCAAAAACCTGATGGGAAGGTATACCCGTGCTTTGCTCCATAAGGAGGAGGGCACCATTCTGGAACGGTTCTGGAGCCGCCGGGAGGATGTTTCCCTGGGCAGAAACCAGGGGTGGTACCTGGGGCGGGACTCCATCAGGGCCTATTATGGCCTGATGGCCCGGAAAATGGAGCAGACGGATCGGATGGTGAAGGCCAGGTTCCGGGGTCTGCCGGAGGTGCAGGCCGCCAAAGGCATCGGATATCTTCCCATGTATGCGCTGTCCTCTGATCTGGTGGAGGTGGCGGCGGATGGCGCCACGGCCAAGGGAATGTGGGCAGTTTCCGGTCAGGATACGGAGTTTACCGCTGCGGGCCCTGTGACAAAGCTTCTGTTTGGTACGTTGGCAGTGGATTTTGTCCGGGAGGATGGGGCGTTCCGGATTTTGAATATGCTGTATTTTGAGGAGATCTGCCATCCCCAGGGGGAAAAATGGTGGGAAGCGGAGAAGGTCAGACAGCCCCTGCCGGAGTTCTCTGATCTGAAGGAGATGCAGCTGGAACCGGATGTGCAGGTGGGCCTATATGCAAAGTGGGCCCCGGGCCGTGGCGTGGGGCAGGGCCCCGTGCCGCCGGAGCCCTACGACACCTTTGCAAATACATTCTCTTATGGCTATACTGGGGAGGTGGAAGCATGATCGGAGAAAAAGTACATTGGTATGAAAACTTGCAGTGTACCCCCCAGGAAATGCTGGGCCGAATTATGGATGTGGAGGACTGCAAAAAGCTGGTGAGCCGCCAGATGCTAAACTACAATGGCGGCCAGACGGAAAAGAGTCTCCGTACCCTGTGGGTGCAGGAGCCGGAGCATAAAGCCACCGCTTCCTATGGTTCCCCCTGGGGCTTCTATACCGGTATGGATTCTATTTATCGATACTATGTGGAATCCTTTCAGAAAGAATTGGGGAAACATGGGGGGGTGTCTCTGTTTCGGGCGGTAAATACCCCGGTGGTGTTTCTTGCGGGAGACGGGAAAACGGCCCAGGGCATGTTCCTGATGAGCGGCGAGGAGACCTGGGAGAAGCAGGACGGTACGGTGGAGGCCCTTCACATCTATGGCCGGGTGGCTGTGGATTTTATCCGGGAAAAAGAGGGCTGGCGAATCTGGCACTGGGTGGATATTTATCAGATGACAAACCCGGTGGGGGAGGATATTGCCCAGTCTTCTGTTACAAAACTGCCGGAAGAAAGGGTATTCAGGCCCAAATTTATGGCGGCATCTCCGGATATTCCCATGGTGACCCACTTCCCGGAGTATCACGATACCGATGGCTGGCCCCAGTATCCTTCTGCCCACGAAACCTATGATCGGGACCACAGCTATGGTCCCGAGGGGCATCCGGGACTGCAAGAGAATGTGACTGATGTAAACTGGGCCATGCGGATGGCTCTGAACAAGGCCTGGGGAAGGACGGTGAAGCAGGGATGAAGAAAGAACTGACCCTGGAACAGAGAATTTTAAACGCCTATGGTTCCCAGGAATGTGAACGGCTCCATGGAATTCATCAGCTTTTGTCAGAATCGGGGCGGCTTCGGGAGGAATTCCCCTTTATGTGGGCACAGAATGACAAAATTGCCTGGGGCTTTAACTGGGGAAGATGTCAGGGCCTTCAGGAGGTGCTCTATGCCCAGTTTGTCAATCTGGGCCAGATGTCCTTAAATTATGATACCACCATTCCCAAGCTGTATCCGGAAACGGCCCTCAGTGAGGCGGGAACTGCTGGATTCCAGGAGTACAACGAGCTCAACTCCGGCGTGATTGAAGTGGCGGAGGATGGAAAGAGCTGTCGGGCATCCTGGATCTGTCACGGAATGCAGTATACCCATTTTAAGCCAGAGGGTGTTCGCTATGGTGCCAACACCATGGAACGGTATGGGGCGGATTTTATCTATGACGAGCAGGATGGTCACTGGAAGTTTCTCCATGAGCTGGTGGCTTCTGATGGCAGATGCCTGCCCTTTGATACAGGAAATTGGGCCTATGACAGCTATGGGGAGCTGGCAAAGAAAATGCCCGATGGAAACCCGGTGGAGGAAGCGCCCCCGGCCGGCAGCCCGCCGCCCTGTTCTGCCCCCGGCAGCCTCCACGAGGGCTACAGCGCCCTACAGGGGGTGCAGAAATCGGTGGATGCACCGGAGCCCTATGGCACCCTGGACAACGAAAACAGCTATGCACCGCTGGATGCGGTGCCGGATCCAGATCTGTTCTGGTATGAGCCGGAAAGCGGCCGTTGGTTGGTGAATTCCTAGGCATCCGACAAAAAACAAAAAATTTTTTAAAAAGTGCTTGACAAAATGGCCTTCGCCGTATATAATAAACGAGCTGTCTGTGAGATAGCAAGTTTGGCCCGGTGGTGCAGTCGGTTAGCACGCCAGCCTGTCACGCTGGAGGTCGAC
>CAZFXB010000130.1:0-6393 GCA_964522835.1 uncultured Oscillospiraceae bacterium | reverse complement strand
GACTGGTTCTCGGCGTACTTGCCGTTCTCGAAGGAAACGGCGTTGGCCATGCAGTAGTGGTCTACGGAGCCGTGGGTCTCGTAGTCCACGATGACACCATCGATGACCGAGAGCTTTACATCGCCGGTGTAGGTGCCGGGATCCAGATCCTTGTGAACGCCATCCACGGTGAGGATTACACGCTTGTTTTCGGGTGCAGTTACCTTAGCACCCTCACCGATGACCAGCTTGCTGAGGGACTCAGAAGCAACAATGACAGCTTCCTGGCCAGCGGCAATGATTTTTTCGTTCATTATGAATACCTCCTTCATAAGGCTATAACCTAGACGACTGTAAAACAGCCAGTATAGTTCTTCATTATTATATCATAATAATTTAATGGGAACAACTTACTTTCCGTGACCTTTTTCATCCGTATGTAGCGAATTCGGACAGAGAGGGCCCCTTCCAGTCCAAGGGATGGAAGGGGCCAAATGAAATCAGCTGTTCTGATAACGGTCGTAGGCTGCCTGATAGATGGCGGTGCACTGGTCAATGCCCATCTCCTTCAGGGTAGAAACATAGGCGCCGTATTCGTCCAGAGACTTATCACCGACGATGAACTTAATAATGTTTTCGTCCATATAGGTTTCAATGTCAGAATAGAGACCGTTGTATTCTTCGGATTCATCTACAGTTAGGTTCACGCCGGTCTTGGGCATGTTGTACTGGCCATCGTTGGCATTGTTCCACACTTCGATGGCGTTGAGCTGATCCTCAATGTAGTCAGCCCGGACACGATCCTCGTCGATTACGAAGGGGGCGGGGGTCATACGGTCGCAGACGAAGATGTTCATGGCGGCACCATAGCTGTAGTTTTCGTTATTCAGCACCAGGTCGGTGAGCTTGGGTGTGCCGTCCACATAGGTGAAGGTTTCGCCCTCTACGCCGTAGTTGGCCAGCAGGGTGCCTTCCTCGGAGTAGACATAGTCTACATATTTACAGATGACCTCAGGATCCTCACATACGGTGGTAATGGACCACATGTGGGTGTCAAATAGGCTGCCCTCCTCGCCCACATGGGCCTGGGAGCCGTCTACGGTGACGGTGGTGATACCGGTGATCTTCATGCCCGGATCCACGGAGGCACCGATCATGTTGGGGATGGACTGGGCGGCAGTGCCGTACCAGACACCACAGGTACCGGTAGTAATGGGGGACTGATCCACCAGGCTTTCGTACTGGTTGGTCAGGAACAGGTCATCTACCAGACCCTCGGTATACCACTTGTTCATCATGGTCAGGTAATTCTTGAATTCGGGCTGGATGGAGCCGAAGCGAACTTCGCCGTCTACCTGATAGAAGCCGCCGGAGATATTATAACCGGACAGCAGCTCGGACTGGATACCGGTGGGAACGGCAATGGCCAGAGGCTCAGTTGCGCCCTTCTTCTCCTTAAAGGTATTGAGCACGTTGTACAGGTCGTCAAAGGTTTTGGGGTTCTCAAGGCCCAGATCCTGGAGCCAGTCGGCACGGATCATACCGCCGGAGGAGATATCGCTGGGAGCGGCATAAATCTTGGGGAAGGCGCCAATGGCACCGCCGTCGGACTTGAGCTGCTTCTCCAGGTCAGGATACTTTTCAAACCAGCCCGTCAGATTGGGCATATTCTCGGAAATGTAGGGGGCCAGGTCAATGAGGAATTCCTCTTCGATGGCCTGATCCACGGTGCCGGTGTAGTTGTCCACAGCCTTAACAATGACATCGGTGTAGTCGCCGCCGGCCACCATAAGCTGGAACTGTTCAGACTCGGCCATAAAGGACACCATGGTGGATTCCCAGCCCACATTGGTGATCTTCTGGAGTTCACGGAAGATTACGAATTCATCCATGTTGTTGACTACCTCTGTCAGGTCAGGGGCGGTGCCCATCCAGATGGTGTAGGTCTGCAGCTCATCAAAGAGGGGATACTCGATGACGATGGGTTCTGCCTCTACCACGGATTCCTCCACCACAGAAGGCTCCTGGGGGACAGAGGCTTCTTCTTCGGCGGGGGGTGCTTCTACTGCGGGCGCAGAGGATGCTTCCTCCGGCGCACTGCTGGCGGGGGCTGGTTCTGAAGCGGTGGGGCTGCCGCAGGCAGCCAGTGCAAACATGAGACACAGGCTCAGCAGCAGGGCAAGAATGCGGGTTTTCTTTTTCATGTGATTTCCTCCTTGTATCGATATTTCGATGAATCTATATTAGCACAGAAAAAATGCAGGTGGAAAGTACCGAAAACATAAATTAAAATATCATTTGTTGATTATTCTGACAGAGCGGAAGGAAAAAAAGCAAAACCAGCCCGTGGGCTGGTTTTGAAAGGGTGTTTATCGGTTCCCCATGGATACGTAGGTGCTCTTCTGGGTCAGAGATTTGTAGGCCGGGCGAATGATCCGGTTGGAGGTCATAACCTCCTCGATTCGATGGGCGCACCAACCGGTGACACGGGCAATGGCGAAGAGGGGGGTATACAGCTCCTCGGGAATGTTCAGCATTCGGTACACCAAGCCGGAATAGAAATCCACATTGGCGCACATGGCCTTGTCGGAGCCGGTGACCCGGGCGAATACGGCTGGGGCCAGCCGTTCGATGGACTCCAATAGCTCCAGATCCTGCAAATAACCGGTTTTTGCGGCCAGGGAACGGGCCGATTCCCTCAAGATCACCGCTCTAGGGTCAGATTTTGTATAAATGGCGTGGCCCATTCCGTAGATCAGGCCGGAGCCGTCCCCGGCTTCTTTTTTGAGAATCTTTTCAAGATACCGGGCAATCTCTTCGTCATCTGTCCAGTCCTTTACGTTGGCCTTGATTTCGTCAAACATGGCAACCACACGTTGATTGGCACCGCCGTGCTTGGGGCCCTTCAGGCTGCCCACAGCGGCGGCAATGGCGGAATAGGTGTCGGTGCCGGAGGAGGAGAGAACACGACAGGTAAAGGCGGAGTTATTACCGCCGCCGTGCTCGGCGTGGAGCACCAGGCACACATCAAGAAGCCGGGCTTCCTCTTCGGTAAATTTGGAGTCGGGGCGAATGCAGTGAAGGAAGTTTTCTGCAATGGAGCAGCCCTCCTTGGGCCAGTGAAGCACCAGAGAGCCGTGGTCGTAGTAGTGTACCTTGGCGGCATAAGCGTGGGCTACGATCATAGGAAACTGGGCGATGAGATTGATGGACTGCCGCAGCATATTGGAAAGATCGGTAGCGTCTGGATTGTCGTCGTATGAGTAGAGCACCAGTGCCGAACGGGCCAGCTTGTTCATAATGTTGCTGCTGGGGGCCTTTAGAATCATATCCTCTGTGAATCCGTCGGGGAGAAACATGTTGTCGGACAACAGCTGGCGAAAGCTGTCATACTCCTCCTGGGTGGGCAGCGAACCGAAAAGAAGAAGGTAGGCGATCTCCTCGAAGCCAAAGCGCTTTTCGCTTGTGAAGCCCTGGATCAGCTGATCCACATCGTAGCCCCGGTAGATGAGGTGGCCTTCCATGGGGGATTTTTCGCCATCAATGATGGCATAGCCCTGGACAGAGCCAATTTTGGTGCAGCCGACCATAACACCGGTTCCGTCTGCATTTCGGAGGCCCCGTTTGATATTACTATAATCTCTGGTTTTGACATCAAAGATGGTACTGTTTTGAAGTTTGCGACATAAAGTGTTGATGAGGTCAGGAGAAGATGACGTGGAATTTTGCATTGACTGCACCTCCAAAAATAGTTTCAAGTGTTTGAAACATATCATACCAGATAAGCAGAACTGCGTCAATCGTGGTTTTTGCTGAAAGATGGGGAGATTTTAGTACGAAAAAGCGTTAAATTGTAAAACACACGGAAAGTCATGCGTCAGCTTGAAATGAATGATAATATTTTTTACTTGCAAAATGGAGGTGCAGCCATGAAATTCAGAATTACAACCGGACTATTGGCAGGGGCGTTGGCGGTAGTGATGCCCTGGCTGTTGATGGGGATGGGAGCGGTGGAGCGAAAGGAGACAGAGACTGCGGGTCCGGAAGTCTCCCTGGTTCAGGAGGAGACAGCCGAAGAGGAGAGAAGGATACAGGAAATCGTAATTCACGAAAGGGGAAGCAGCCAGGTGGATGAAGATATAGAACTGAATGTAGAGGTGGCGGGGGAACCCAGAGCGCTCAGCCTTCGGGCATACTTGATTGGAGTGCTGATGGGAGAAATGCCGGCTGAATTCCCGCTGGAAGCGTTAAAGGCTCAGGCGGTGGCTGCCCGTACATTTACCCTTCGCCGTATAGAACAGGGGGGCATTCTCAGCGATGATCCGGCGGTATGCCAGGCTTATACGGATCCCGGCACAGCGGAGGAAAAATGGGGGGAGAATTGGGAGGCGTACCTTGAGAAGATGACCCAGGCGGTGGAGGAGACGGATGGACAAGTTGCCGTTTATGATGGGGCCCTGATCTCCGCAACCTATTTTTCCTGTTCCGGCGGCAGGACGGAATCGGCTCAGGCAGTGTGGGGTGGGGCAGTGCCCTATCTAGTGCCCGTGGAAAGTCCCGGCGAAGGGAAGGCCTCCGGTTATGAGAGTACAGTATCGGTTCCGATGGAGACCTTTCTTGCAACGCTGGACATCGAAAGACCGGCGGTATCTGCTGTGAATTATACAGAGGGAGGCGGTGTGGATACGGTAATCGTCGATGGAAAAACAATATCAGGTACAGAAATGCGCAGCCTGTTTGGACTTCGTTCCACCCTGTTTTCCATGGAGATATCCGAAGATGCTGTGAATTTTCAGGTGCGGGGGTTTGGACATCGGGTTGGCATGAGCCAGTATGGAGCGAAAGCCATGGCAGAGGCAGGGAGCGACTATGAGGAAATCTTGAAATGGTACTATACCGGGGTGGAGATCGATCAATACACGCCGAAAGAATAGCAAAACTCCCCCCAAAAATTTGGGGGGAGTAAAAGTTGAAGAATAAAATTACTTCAGCTCCAGGGTAGCGCCAACTTCCTTGAACTTCTCAACCATAGCCTCAGCGTCAGCCTTAGCAACAGCCTCCTTCAGGGTAGCGGGAGCGCCGTCAACCAGAGCCTTAGCTTCCTTCAGGCCCAGGCCGGTAACCTCACGGACAACCTTGATGACCTTGATCTTGTCGGTGCCAACTTCCTTCAGCACAACGTCGAACTCGGTCTTCTCTTCCTCAGCGGGAGCAGCAGCAGCAGCGCCAGCAGCGGGAGCAGCAGCAGCAGCGGCGGAAACGCCGAACTCCTCCTCCAGAGCGTGAACCAGCTCAGCCAGCTCCAGCACGGAGAGAGTCTTAACTTCTTCAATCATAGCAGTAATCTTTTCACTAGCCATTGTAATTTCCTCCATTAAAGAATAATATAGTAGTTGTTATTCTGCAGCGGGAGCTGCTTCTTCCTTCTGGAGCCGGACCTGATCCAGCACGAAGGCAAGGGAACTGATGGGTGCAAGCAGGGTGCCGAGAACCTGAGCGACCAGGTCGTTCTTGGAAGTCAGCTCGCCGAAAGCGTTCAGCTCATCGACGGAGACGATCTTACCCTCAACAAAGCCGCCCTTAATGGCGAGAACCTTGTTCTGCTTTGCAAACTGGCTCACGATACGAGCGGGAGCGATGGGGTCGCCGTTGGAAACGGCGAAAGCGGTGGTGCCGTTGAGGACTTCGTCGAAGTCGTAACCATTCTCACGGGCAGCCAGACGGGTCAGGGTGTTCTTAACAACGGAGTAAGAAACGCCAGCCTCACGGAATTCGTTACGGAGCTTGGTGTCCTGCTCAACGGTGATACCCTTGTAGTCAACAAAAATACCAGCGGAAGCGCCCTTAATCTGCTCAGACAGGGCAGCCACGGTGGCCTTTTTTGCTTCAAGTACAGTAGCGTTAGGCATTGTGTATGTCACCTCCAGAAAAAATGTCCTCGTACCAGAGCGGTACGAGGACACAATAAGACACAGTAAATCTATTGTGCTTCCTCGGCAGGAATTATGGCCCAAGGCCCCCTGCTGTCTCTGGCAGCATCTAGTATTATATCAGACAGGATACTGCCTGTCAAGCACAATTTTTCGGATTTTCTAAGTTTTTATTAGTACTTAGAAGTGCTGACCTTGATGCCAGGGCCCATGGTGGAAGCAACCACGCAGGACTTGATATACTGACCCTTGGCGGCAGCGGGCTTAGCCTTAACGATAGCAGCCATCAGAGTGTTGAAGTTCTCTTCCAGCTTCTCGGGGCCAAAGGAAACCTTGCCGATGGGGCAGTGGATGATGTTGGTCTTGTCGAGACGATACTCGATCTTACCAGCCTTGATCTCGGAGATAGCCTTCTCCACATCGGCGGTAACGGTGCCAGCCTTGGGGGAGGGCATCAGACCCTTGGGGCCCAGAACCTTACCCA